>JBMLRS010000705.1:0-2463 GCA_049240905.1 Elsteraceae bacterium | reverse complement strand
AGACCGGGTCGCCAGCCCGTTGCGGCTGCGCGAACTTCTTGTTGTGGGTCGGCAGGTAGCCGTTCACGTCGACCGCGGCGCAGAACATCACGCGGCTGTCGAACGCCAGCGCCGGTTCCTGAAACTCCGGCAGGGCCCGATCCGCGAAGGCGAGATAGCGCACCTCATACTGCACCGGGTTTGACCCGGCGATCGGCCGGTAGTCGCGATCGAACAAGGCGTCCAACGTGAGTTCGCCGTCCCGGACCGCGCGCTCGAAGCGCTGACTGATCAGATCGGCGATGCGCCGCGCCTCGACGACGAACGGGCTGTCGACGGTCTCGACCTCGGACATGGCGCAGTCGCGCATCAGGCCTTCCGAGTCGGTGAGGAGCTTGCCGAGCCGCCCGCGCGCGGCGTCCAGGGTGCCGGCGGAGCCTGCGACGCCGCTGGCCAAGCCGGTGAGGTCCTCGGTCAGATGGCCGCATTGATCGTCGATCGCAGCCGCGTCGGCGGCGATGCCCTTCACCATATGGTCGAGATCGCTCAGCGCGCGCCGAACAGACTCCAGCACCGTGCCGATCGCGGCGGTGCCGGCCCGCACGGTCGCGGCGGTCTGCACGCCATCGCCCGACTGCCGAATCAACCCGGCGGTTTTTCCGGCCAGATCCTTCAAGGTGGCGTCAATCTCGGCGGTGGCCAAACTGGTCTGCTTGGCCAATGTCTTCACTTCGCCGGCGACCACGGCGAAGCCCCGGCCCGCCTCGCCCGCCCGCGCCGCCTCGATGGTCGCGTTCAGCGCCAGCAGATTGGTTTGCCGCGCGATGCTGTTGATGCCCTGGGCGACCTTGCCGACGCGATCGAGCGCCTCCTGCAGGCCGTTCAATTGCTGCGCGATGTTGGCGACGTCGTCCGCGAGCTTCCGGATCGCGTCGATCGAGCGGTTCGAGTCGGTCTGAGACTGCTCCATCTCCGCATGCGCGCGCAGCGCCGCCTGATGCGCCTCCTCCGCCGACAAGGCTACCTGACGGTTGCGGGCGTTCACTTCCGCCGACACCGAGGAAAGGCGGGAGAGCAAACTCGACTGCTCTCCAACGCGTTGAGCGATCTCCTCCACATCGCCTGTGACGTCGACGATGTCGACGCTCAAGGATCCCGCAGTCGTCGAGATCTGATGGAGCATTGAAAGGTTTCCAGCGGCGTCCCGCATCGCTCACCCACTAGATTGGTCTGATATATAGAATGCTTCTAATCCCTTATTCCCGTCTTGTGAATGTGATAATCGGTTTTATCCACATATTCCTTCAGGACATATCCGGAGCGGCCACGCCGGCCGCCGCCAACGCCGCAGCGAGGTCGGCCTTGAGGCGCGAGAGGCTCGCCTCGTCCGATCCTTCGCAGCGCGCGACCAGCACGTCCTGGGTGTTGGAGGCGCGCAGCAGCCACCAGCCGTCCGCCGTGTTCACCCGCACGCCGTCGACGTCGTTCACCTTGGCGCCCTGATCGGCGAGGTATTTCTTGATCTTCTCGACAATCGGGAACTTCTCGGTGTCGGAGCAAGGGAAGCGCAACTCCGGCGTGTTCACCGCACTGCGCAGGCTGTCGCGCATGGCGGCCAGGTCCCGCCCTTCCCGCCCGGCCATCTCGATCACGCGGATCGCGGCGTAGGGGCCGTCGTCGAAGCCGTAATAGCGATCGGCGAAGAAGATATGGCCGCTCATCTCGCCCGCCAGCGGAGAGTGGGTCTCCTTCATCTTGGCCTTGATCAGCGAGTGGCCGGTTTTCCACATCAAGGGCGCGCCGCCATGGGCGGCGACGTCGTCGAACAGCACCTGGCTCGCCTTCACGTCGGCGATGATGGTGGCGCCCGGCCGCTCGACCAGCACGTCGCGCGCCAGCAGCGCCAGAAGCTGGTCGCCCCACAGCACGCGGCCCTTGGAATCGATCACCCCGACGCGGTCGCCGTCGCCGTCGAACGCGATGCCCAGATCGGCGCCCTGCTTCGCCACGGCCTCCTTCAGCTGGATCAGGTTTTTCTCGACCGTCGGATCCGGGTGATGCGCCGGGAAATTGCCGTCGACCTTGCCGTTCAGGATCAGATGCTTGCCCGGCAGTCGCTTGACCAGCGCTTCGGTCGCCGGCCCCGCGGAGCCGTTGCCCGGATCCCAGACCACGTTCAATGGCCGGGTGGAGGCCGGCAGATCGCGCAGCATGCGGTCGATGTAGGCGTCGAACACCGGCGCCTGCTCGCCATGGCCGGATCCCTTGCTGTAGTCGCCGGCGGCGGCGCGCTTGCCAAGATGCTGGATCGCCGCGCCATAAACCGGCCCGGTCCCGCGCATCATCTTGAAGCCGTTATAATCCGGAGGGTTATGCGAACCCGTGACCATCACGCCGCCGCCGCAGCCGAGGTGATGCACGGCGAAGTAAAGCATCGGCGTCGCGCCGAGGCCGATCCGCTTCACGATCAGCCCGGTCGAGGCC
>JBMLRS010000704.1:3544-4690 GCA_049240905.1 Elsteraceae bacterium | reverse complement strand
TCCGACCTGGGCCTGTCCGAAACCGGCCTCGCCCGCGTCATCCGCGCCGGCTACGGTCTGCTGGGGCTGTTGACCTTCTTCACCGTCGGTCCGAAGGAGGCGCGCGCCTGGACCGTGCGCAAGGGCGCCAAGGCGCCGGAAGCCGCTGGCGTGATCCACACCGATTTCGAGAAGGGCTTCATTCGCGCTGAGACGATCGCCTATGACGACTTCGTCGCCCATGGCGGCGAAGCCGGCGCGCGCGAGGCGGGCAAGCTGCGGCTTGAGGGCAAGGAGTACGTGACCCAGGACGGCGACGTGTTCCATTTCCGCTTCAATGTTTAGCCTTCGCCCGATCCGCCAGATCGGCGCGAGGGCGTCGCGCTGAACGGCCGGCCGACCGACGGCCAAAGCCCGCGCGCGCTTCTGGCGCTCTCGGGCGCTTGGGCGATCGGCTTGGTCTAGTCCGGGATCCACCCCTACGACCGCCTGACTTGGGCGATGGAGGTCGCGCCGGCGTTGATCGCCGCGCCGCTGCTTTGGGCCACGGTCGGGCGCTTCCGCTTCTCAAACCTCGCCTACGGCCTGATCCTGCTCCATGGGTTGGTGTTGATCGTCGGCGGCGCCTACAGCTACGCCCGGGTCCCGTTCGGCGACTGGCTGCAGGTTTGGATGCAGCTGTCGCGCAACCCCTATGACAAGATCGGGCATTTCGCGCAGGGCTTCGTTCCCGCCATCATCGCGCGCGAATTGCTGATCCGGCGTTTCGCGCTCAAGCCCGGCGGACTCTTGGCCTTCGTCTGCGTCTGCGTCAGCGGCTCGATCAGCGCGACCTACGAGATCATTGAATGGCAGGCGGCGGTCTGGCTCGGCGAGGGCGCGGACGCCTTCCTCGGCGCACAGGGCGATCCCTGGGATACGCAGTCGGACATGCTTCTGGCCTTCATGGGCGCGATCGCGGCCCTGTGCGTCCTGCCGCGGCCGCATGACCGATCGATGCGGCGTCTGTCCGAGTCGACTGGCGAGTTCATGCCGTAAGACGTTACTCTTTCAACGACGGCCTCGGCCGCGAACCAGGGAGCGAGATCAATGCGGTCGGCGGAGGAGTGGTGCCAGGAAGGCGTCGAACGCGCGGCTGCCCGCTCGAATGGGGGGCCCACTCACGTC
>JBMLRS010000704.1:0-3534 GCA_049240905.1 Elsteraceae bacterium | reverse complement strand
AGCCGCAAGCCGCTGATCGAACATTCCCTGGGCATGCGCGAGGCGGCGATCGTGAGCTATCGCCTCTATCTGCAAGCGGATCCGCTGAATGTTGATTACGCCGTCGATTTGGCCAACCTGCTCGCGATGGAGGGGGACGAGGCCGGCGCTTGGAACGCGATGGCCGCCTGCTTCAACGCCGGAGGCGACGATCCGAAGCTCGCGGTCAACGCGGCCTACCTGGCGGAGAATTTCGGACGGGCCGATCTCGCGGTTCCGCTGGTCTCCGGCGTCCAGCAGCGTCAGCCCAACAATCCTGAGGTCCTGGCCGCTTGCGCGGATGTCGCCGGTCTGATCGGGGACCATGCGGCGGCGGTCAATTTCGCGAGGGCGGCGGCCGCGGTCGCGCCATCGGTCGCCTTCTCGTCGAAATGGCTTCATCTGCCGCGGGCGGCTTGAGGGCGCGGCTCCATCCTATTTCTTGATCAGCAGTCCCTGGCCCGTTGGCAACTCCAGGATCGCGTGGCCCTTTGACTGGGCGAAGCGGTCGGCCGATTCCTTCTGGCCGGGATAGGTTTTCCAGCCGTAATCATCCAGCACCAGCACCCCGCCGGGAGTGATGCGGTCGAACAAGACCTCCAGGGCGGCGCGCTCCGCCGCCACGTCGTTCAGATCCAGATGCATGTAGGCGATCCGTTCCGGAGCGCCCTGCTCGAAGCTGTCGGGAACGAAGCCCTGGATCACGCGCGCGTTCGGATAGGCGGCGAAGCGTCGGCTCACCCGTCCGACGAGCCCGGCCCCATGCGCGGGCATCACCACGCCTGAAGTGCGCTCGCCATGATCGAACAGGTCGTACAGCCAGAGCCGTTTGTCGAGCGCGGCGAGATTGACGTAGCGCGCGACGACGGCGGAGGAGAAGCCCTCATAGACGCCGCATTCCACGAAGTCTCCCGGCAAATCCACCGTCTGGCGCGCGGCCCAACAGAGAGTGTGCAGCCGCCAGATCAGCGCCTGAGTCCCGACCGAATTGGCCTCCGCGCCGAAGGCGGCCATGAACTCCGCGTCCGAGGCGAAGCCGACATGGCGATCCAGCGTGATCAGATTGTCGCCGATGAAGACGTTCTCCGCGCCGTAGCTGTGCAGGACGCCGTTCAACGACTGTTCGAAGATCGCGAATTGCTCCGCCGTCAGCTTCCGATAGAACAAGGGACGCGCTCCTGCGGCGGGAGAAACAAGCGGCGTCCGCCGGACGACGCGCGGATGATGGCCGGCTGATCGTTCCCGTCAAGAGCCGGTCCGGCGGTCCTGTCCGATCAATCCGCCGCGACTGCGCCGTCGCGTCGTGGGTCGCCCCAGCCGGACAGGCCTTCCGGCCGAATCAGCACCGCCTGAACCCCGGCGTTCATGTCCAGGATCTTGGGCTCATGCCCCAAGCCGCGCAGGCCGTCGGCGAGGTCGGCCGCGGCGGTTCCGCGCTCCAACTCGATCGCGCGGTTTTGAGCGCCGATCCGCGGCTGCTCGATGGCGGCGCGCGGATTCATGCCCCAGGCGAGGATTCCAACGATGGTCTGCGCGACGGAATCGGGAATTCGGGCGCCGCCGCCAGCGCCCACGATCAACTCAGGCTTGCCGTCGAGCCCGAAAACCAAGGTCGGCGCCATCGTCGTCGTCGGCCGTTTGCCGGGCGCGGCGGCGTTCGCCGCGATCGCCCCATCCTGGATCGGGGTGGTCGCGAAATTGGTGATCGCGTTGTTCAGAACGATTCCGCCCGCGATCAGATCCGACCCGAAATTCAGGTTGTTGGTCGTCGTGAAGGAGATGACGCCGCCGTCGCGATCCACAATGGACAGATGAGTCGTCGCCGCGTCCGCCAAGGGGTCGGAGGCGGGCAGCGCGGCGCGCTTGGTCGGCGGCTGACCGGCGCGAACCTCTTTCATCGCCTGGTCAGCGCTCACGAGACCGGCGCGCGCGTCCAGATAGCCCGCCTCCAGCAGGCCCGCGCTCGGGACCTGGATCTGGTCGGGGTCGCCCAGATGCTGGCGGCGGTCGGCGTAGGCCAGTCGTGAGGCCTCGAGCAGCAGATGCGCCGCGCCGACGCCGCCCGGCGCCTGCCGAGCAATCCCCAGCCGGTCTAAAAGCGCGAGCTGCTGCAGCAGGCTGATCCCGCCGGAAGCGGGCGGCGCGGCGCTGCAGATCTTGCGGGAGAACGCAATGAGGCAGACCGGCTCCCGCTCCTTCGCGCGATAGGCGACGAGGTCCGCCGCGGTCATCTCTCCCGGCAGGTCGCCCTGGCGCACGGCGGCGAGGATCGTCTCGGCCAGAGGTCCAGTCTCAAGCGCGGCCGAGCCGTTGGCGGCGATCAGGCGCAGCGCCTCCGCCAGATCCGGATTGCGGATCGTCGCGCCGATCGGCTTGGGCTCGCCGTTCGCATCGAAGTAGCGCTCGAAGCCTGGCTTTCGCGCCAATTCTCGCCGCGTCGTCAGCACCTGATGAAGGTAGCGAGGCAGGGGGAAGCCATGATCGGCGAGAGCGATCGCGTCCTCGAACAGCTCCTCCCAGCCAAGGCGGCCGTAACGGCCATGGGCCAGCTCCAACAACCGGACGGCGCCGGGAACCGCAACCACCCGACCGCTGCGCTCCAGCCGCTTCCGGTCGATCAGCTTGCCCGTGGCGTCATGCGCGTAATCCATCGGCGTCGCCGCCGGCGCGGCGGCCAACCCTTCCAGATAGACCAACTCCTGCTTGGCCGGATCCCAGATCAGCATCAAGCCGCCGCCGCCCAGACCCGAGGCGTGCGGCTCCACCACCGCGAGAGCCAACTGGCCGGCGACCGCAGCGTCGACCGCCGAGCCGCCCGCGCGCAGGATCTTCGCCGCCGTCTCGCTGGCGATCGGATTGGCGGTCGCGGCCATCAGCGACGCGCCGCGGGTCGGCTCCGCCGTCTGGGCCGCGATGGGGAAGGCGACCAGCAAGAAAGCGATCGCCCAGCTGCGAAGCATCATGTCGTTCCCCACGGCGCCTTCTCGGCGGTCAGGACTGTTCACCCCGCCGATATCGGCGCGCCCGTTCAACAAGGATCGGCGACGGTGATAGCGCAATTCTGGAGGAAAGGAATCCGGTAATGAAATTCTTGAGCGATCAGGCGCGGATCCCAGCGGCTTGCGCGGCGGATATGTCCGCAACTCCACCCGATCGGAAAGATCGCGGCGAAAATAAGCAGCGCGCGCCAGTTGATGCTGCGACATAATGCCCTAGCTTGTCTGCGGGTATGACGCCCGTTGGAAATCGAGGGTTGGCTCATGGCGGCTTCTGGCGCGCATCCACATCGCATCGTGATCGTCGGCGGCGGCGCCTCCGGGCTGGAGCTGGCGACCCGGTTGGGCGATCAGTATGGCCGATCCGGCAAAGCGGAGGTGACGCTGGTCGAGCGCGCCCGCACCCATCTCTGGAAACCATTGCTGCACGCCGTCGCCGCCGGCAGCCTGGATCGCGCGCAGCATGAGCTGAACTATCTGGCGCAGGCGCATTGGCATCATTTCGGCTACAAATATGGCG
>JBMLRS010000703.1:3804-5233 GCA_049240905.1 Elsteraceae bacterium | reverse complement strand
GCGCCGACCTATCAGGTCGTCGTCGATCTCGGGATGATCAACAGCTTCGCCGGGCTAACCATCCCGCTGATCGCCTCGGCGACCGCGACGCTGCTGTTCCGGCAGTTCTTCCTGACCATCCCGGACGAGATGGTGGAGGCGGCGAAGATCGACGGCGCCGGCCCGCTGCGCTTCTTCTGGGATATGGTGTTGCCTTTGTCGCGCAACAGCATCGCCGCCTTGTTCGTGATCCTCTTCATCTATGGCTGGAATCAGTATCTCTGGCCGCTGCTGATCACGAACGTCGCGGAGATGGACACCATCGTGATCGTCATCAAGAAGCGGATCGGCGGCGGCGACAGCCTGACCGACTGGAATCTGGTGATGGCGACCGCCGTTCTGGCGCTGGTTCCTCCAGCGATCGTGGTGGCGCTGATGCAGCGCTGGTTCGTCAAAGGTTTGGTCGAGGGCGAGAAATAGCGCATGGCGACAGTCGGACTTGAAGGCGTGGAGAAACGGTTCGGCCAGACCGCCGTGCTGCATGGCGTCAGCTGCGAGATCAAGGACGGCGAGTTCGTCGTGATGGTCGGCCCGTCGGGTTGCGGCAAATCCACCTTGCTGCGCATCGTCGCGGGGCTGGAGCAGGCGACGGCGGGACGGGTGACGATCGGCGGCCATTCGGTCGATCATCTCTCGCCCAAGGATCGCGACATCGCGATGGTGTTCCAGAACTATGCGCTCTACCCGCATATGTCGGTGTTCGAGAACATGGCCTATGGCCTGAAGATCCGCGGCATGGCGAAGGCGGACATCCGCGCGCGGGTGGATCGCGCGGCCGAGGCGCTGCAATTGGGCCCCTATCTGGAGCGCCGGCCAAGAGAGCTGTCTGGCGGCCAGCGACAGCGCGTCGCGATGGGCCGCGCGATCGTGCGCGACCCGGCGGTGTTCCTGTTCGACGAACCGCTCTCCAACCTGGACGCCAAGCTGCGCGTCAGCATGCGGGTGGAGATCAAGAAACTGCAACGGGACCTGAAAGTGACCTCGCTCTACGTGACCCACGATCAGGTCGAGGCGATGACCATGGCGGATCGGCTGATCGTCATGAACGCCGGGCGCGCGGAGCAGATCGGCGCCCCGATGGAGATCTATGAGCGGCCCGCCTCGGCCTATGTCGCCGGCTTCATCGGTTCGCCGCCGATGAATCTCGCGCCGGGGACGGTCGAGGGAGAGTTGGTGCTGCTCAACGGCGCGCGGCTGCCGTCCCCTGGCGCCCCCGCCGGCCCCGTGACGGTCGGCGTTCGGCCGGAGCATCTGAGGATCGATCCGGAAGGGCCGATCGCCTTCGAGATCGATCTGGTGGAGGCGCTCGGCGCGGACTCCATCCTGCACGGCCACGCCCCGAATGGCGCGGCGGGCTCGCTTCTCGTCCGCGTCGCCGGGTCGATGGCGG
>JBMLRS010000703.1:0-3704 GCA_049240905.1 Elsteraceae bacterium | reverse complement strand
AAGCCCAGCTTTTCGGCGCGGGTCGGCTCGAAATCATAGGCCCAGCCGGCGACGATCTTCGCGATCACCGGATCATGCTGATACTTCACCAGCGCGCGCGCCTTCGGGCCCGCTACCCGCTCCAGCGCGGCCAGCATGTCGGCGACGGTGATGGAGAGGCCGTTCAGGTTGAGGGCGGCGGGCGAGCCCCAGGTCGCCTGATCCAGATCCATCGCGCGGATCAAGGCGGCGACCACGCGGTCCGGCGAGAGCAGCCAGCAGCTCGTGGTCTCCGCCGGAACCGGCAGGATCGCCTCCTGGCCGGCGGTGGGCTCGCGGATGATGCCGCTGAAGAAGCTGCTGGCGGCGGCGTTCGGCTTGCCCGGCCGCACCACGATGGTGGGCAGGCGCAGCGAGCGGCCGTCGATGAAGCCCTTGCGCGAGAAATCCGCGACCATCAGCTCGCCGATCACCTTCTGCGCGCCATAGGACGTCATCGGGCGCGGCGCGAAATCATCGGGGATCTTCCGGGGCATGTCGCCGCCGAACGCCGCGACCGAGCTGGTGTAGACCACACGCGGCTTGGAGCCCAGGGCGCGCAGCAGCTCCAGCAGCGTGCGGGTGCCGTCCACATTCACGCGCCAGCCGAGGTCGAAATCCGCCTCCGCCCCGCCGGAGACGATGGCGGCCAGATGGAACACGGCGGTGGTCTGCTTGTCGATCGCCGCCGCCAGCGGATAGGGGTCCAGCCCCGGCACCACGATGGATTTCAGCAGCGGATGGCTGAGGTTGGCGGCGGGAACCACGTCGATCAGGCGAATTTCCGTGATCTTCTGCGATTTGCCTTCGGCGTCGAGGATGGTTCCCCGCGCGGCCAGGGTCTCGCCGACGCGGCGACCGATGAAGCCGGCCCCGCCGGTGATTGCGACGACTGCCATCCTACTTGTCTCCCTTGATGCCGTAAGGCGCGGCCCAGCCCAGCCCTGCGCGGGTCTTGCTGGCCGGTTTATATTCAAGCCCGATCACCCCGTCATAGCCGAGCTTGTCCAGCCGCTGGAACAGGAAGGGGTAGTTGATCTCGCCGACGTCGGGTTCGTTGCGGCCGGGGCAGCCGGCGATCTGCACATGGCCGATGCGGGCGAAATGCTGCTCGATCAGCAGCCCCAGATCCCCCTCCGTGCGTTGCGCGTGATAGAGGTCCAACTGCAGCTTGACGTTCGGCCGGTCGATCATCTCCAGAAGCCGCACGGCCTGATCGACCCGCGACAGGTAGTAGCCCCCCATATCCTTCGGATTGATCGGCTCGATCACCAGGGTCAGCTTGCGGTCGGCGACCTTGTCGCTCGCGCGGCGCAGATTGTTCACATAGGTCTGATCCGCCAGCGGCCCCGGCGCGGAAAGACCGGCCATGATGTGCAGCTTGGGCGCGTGCAGCGCGTCGACATAGGTCAGCGCTTTTTCCAGCGCGGCGTCGAACTGCGCCTCGCGGCCGGGCAGCGCGGCCAACCCACGGTCGCCCGCCGCCCAGTCGCCGGCCGGGCCGTTGAACAGGGCCACCTCCACCCCGGCCTTCTGCGCCTTGGCGGCGACCGCGTCGGGGCGGAAGTCGTAAGGAAACATGAACTCGACATGCTTGAAGCCGCAGGTGGCGGCGACGGCGAAACGGTCCAGAAACTCGAGGTCCTGGAACAGCCATGACAGGTTGGCGGCGAAACGCGGCATCTCTTCACTCCCGATTTGGGTGTCCATCTCCCTACCGGGATCAGACTATTTTGGCAGACCGTAGGCCGCTCGCCACGCCGCCGCAAGCCGCCGCCGCAGCGGACGGAGCTTTTGGTCAGGCAAGGACATGATCACGCCCGCCGCCGCCAGAATTGAGGCGACGTCATAGGCCGCCATCTGGATCTCGCGCCGGGCGATCTGCTCGACCACCTCGGCGAAGGGGGTGGGGACGATCTCGATCCGCTCCGCCGGATCCAGATTGCGATCGGCGCCCGGTTGCGCGCCGATCGCCAGGAAGCAGTCGCCATGATTGGTCTGCATCGCCGGGCTGGAGAACATCCGCTGGGTGGCGAACCATTGGCCGCCGCCATAGCCGGTCTCCTCCGCCAATTCGCGCTGGGCGCCGGCCAAAGGCGATTCGCCGGCCTCCACGCGCCCGCCCGGCAGGCCCAGCAGGACCTGGCCGACGCCATGGCGATATTCGCGGATCAGGATCAGCTCATGCGCCTCGGTCAGGGCGCAGATGTTGGCCCAGCAAGGCAACTCGATCACATGGTAGGCTGGCACCGCCGCGCCCCAGCTGGTCTCGCAGCGATCGACCCGCAGACGCAACCAATGGTCCTCGTGGAGCGTTCGACTATCGAGGATTCGCCAGGGATTCTCAGGCTCGGACACAATGCAATCCGTTTGACGCATTGCTGTATTGCATTTGACGCATAGCGTTGCTTAACTCGGCGGCGAGGAGAGATGAACCATGTCTGATCGCACGACCCGCGCCAAGCCCGCCGATCTCGCGCGCCTGCACGCCGCCCGCCTCGCGGGCGCGCTCGCCGGCCATCAGACCCGTCCCGCCCAGAAACAATTCGCCGACCGGATGGAGCGCCTCATCGACGCCCTGACCCGCGAAGGCGTGCCCATGGACCGCGCCATCCAATTGGCCAGCCAGTCCGCGCCTCTGTCGGTGAATTAGGGGAAAGCATCCGCTTCTTCCATCGTCATCGCGAGCGAAGCGCGGCGATCCATGGCGCCCGGCGATCGCTGTTAGAGATGGATCGCCGCGCCTTCGGCTCGCGATGACGCTTTATAATGGAATTTCAAATCTATACCTCACCCTGAGCTTGTCGAAGGGCGGGCGGGCGAGCGGGAGGCGGCGGCGAGTTTGCTTGGACCCTTCGACCAGCTCAGGGTGAGGGGAGCTGTTGTCGTTGCTGGAACGTGAGTTGATGACGACGGGAAGGCGATAGACGCTTCAGCCAATGATATCTGGATAAAGGTCGCGCCGTTCAGGATTCACTGTCTCGATCAGCTCGATCTTTCTTTGCCTCTTCCCTGCCTTCAGCTGCTTCTCGCGGGTGATCGCCTCGCGGATCTCGTCATATCGTTCAAACCAGACCAGAGTCCGGCAATCATATCGACCCGTGTAGCTCGGCGGTTCAGCCGCTCTATGCTCGGCTACGCGCTTGATCAAGTCGGACGTCACCCCGACGTAAATCGTGCCGCGCGTCCGGCTCGCCATGATGTAGACGGCCGGAAGCCTCACCTCATGGATAGCAGCCGGCCACGCGCGCCCGCTGGCGCACCAGCGCCAGCACCGCGGTGGCGGTGGGGGCGGGGACTTTGACCAGTTCGGCCAGTTCGACCACCGAGCCCAGAAGCGCGTCGATCTCCATCGGGCGGCCGCGCTCCAGATCCTGCAGCATCGAGGTCTTGTGCGCGCCCACTTCGGCGGCCCCGGCGATGCGCTTGTCGACGTCGATGGCGAAGCGGATTCCCAGGGCCTCGGCGACCGCCTGGCCCTCCAGCATCAGGTTGCGGGCCAGCGCGCGGGTCTCAGGGTCGCCGGTCACCAGATCGAGAGTCGCGCAGGTCAGGGCGCTGATCGGGTTGAAGGCCATGTTGCCCCACAGCTTGACCCATAATTCGTCGCGCAGGCGCGGACGCACGGGGGCCTTAAGGCCGGCGGCGATCATCGCCTTGGAGAGGGCCTCCGCGCGCGGGCTGCG
>JBMLRS010000702.1:0-2952 GCA_049240905.1 Elsteraceae bacterium | reverse complement strand
GTCTCGCCCCGGCCAGTTCACCGCCCCCCAGTTCGCCCGTTCGCGCGTGTAGTCCGGAATGATCGTCGCGATCACGTCCGGCACCGTCACGTAAGTGCGGGTGAACAGGCTCATCTGCATCGAGCCGTCCTTGACCGCGGCGGGGATGTTGGCCCCGGGTCCGGCCTCGATGGTCAACTCCATGCCTACCTGCTTCAACTGCGCCTGGATCGCCGCGGCCATCACCGGCAGTTCCGGGCGGTTCGCGATCGTCATCAGTTTGGCGGCCAGCCGGACGCCGTTCTTGGCGCGAACGCCGTCGGGGCCGACCGTCCAACCGGCCTCGTCCAGCAGCTTCCGCGCCGCCGCCGGATCATGGGTGAGCGGGGGCAGCGCGGGGTTGCGCCACTCGGCCAGGACCGGAGGGATGAGTTGCGTCGCGGCGGAAGCGGGATGCCGTAGGATCGACGCGGCGACGCCGGCGCGATCGATCGCCATGGAGATCGCCCGTCGGACGCGCACGTCGCTGAACTGCGGCAGGCCCGAATTGAACGCGATCGGACGGATGCGAGGGATCGTCAGGCTCTCGACCTTCATTTGACCGGCGCCGTTGATCCGCTGCAGCGTGGCTGGGGCCAGCGTGAACACCAGATCCGCGTCGCCGGCGATGGCGATGTTGGCGCGGGTCTCGCCATTCGGGACCGCCGCGTAGCGCGCTCTGCGGATCGGCGGCTTGGCGCCGACATAGCCTTCGAAGCGCTCCAGCTCGATCATGGTCGAGCCGTCGATCGACGTGATCCGATAGGGACCGGTGGCGACGATCTTCTCAACCTTCCCGGTCGGGCCGTAGGCGCTCGGGGCCAGGATGATCGAAGCGTAATCGACCAGAAACGCCGGCAGGACGCTGAACGGCGCCTTGGTGCGGATCACCACTTCCGCGCCGTCGACGCCGACGCTGTCCAACGGCACGGCGGAAAGGCTGTCGCCCGTGAAGGATCTCCGGAGACTGTCTGCGACGGCTTGCGCGGTGACGGGCGCGCCGTCCTGGAACAAGGCGCCGGCGCGCAGAGCGAAGCGCCAGGTCAGCTTGTCGGCGTCGATCGACCAGCGCTCCGCGACGCCGCCGGACAAGGATCCGTCGGGCGCGACCTGGACCAAGGTCTCGGCCACGCCGATCCGGGTCAGGATGTAGCCGACCTCCGCCGGGTCGTTTGAGCTGTATTCCCAAGGCGCAACCACCCGCAGAACCGCTTCGTTTTGCTGGGCGAGGAGCGGCGGAGAGACGCTCAAGGCGGCGAGCGACAGGGCGGCGCGATGCAGGGCGCGGCGAGACAATGCCATGATCTTTGACCTCGAAGCAGGTGGGGTGGGCGATCAGGATCGCCATAAAATGTTATGTTATAACGTAACGTATTCGACGCGAAGGACCGACGCAACCGCCTTCTCGATCAAGCGCGTCGGGTTTGACGCATGACCTTTACTTCGCGCCGCTCTCGGATTATCGATGCGGTCCGTTCATTGGAGCGTCGATGTCCCTGAAAAGTCTGTTCCTCGCGGTTGGGCTGGCGGTCGCGTCTTTCGGCGTGATGAGCCTTGTCGCGCCTGGGGACGCGCAGGCTCATCCCGGACATCATGAGTCTGCTCCCGCGGATAAGGCTGACGATCACGCCGCCTTCGCGCCGGACGGGCTGGTCAGCCTTGGCGACCCGGCGACGGACCTTGTGGACGGGCGCTGCTTCAACGTGTGCTGCGTCGGATCCAACTGCTGCCCCTCGACGCTCGCGGCGCAGGCTGATCAGACGCCGCCCAACGTCGCCCCCGCAAGACTGGTCGGCTTCGAGGAGTCGCGCCGAGCCGGCTTCGACGCCGAACCGCCGCCAAGGCCGCCCAGATCCGTCATCTGACTTGCTGAGTTCGCCGCGCCCACGCGCGGCCCGATCAC
The DNA here is from genome assembly GCA_049240905.1 of Elsteraceae bacterium. Classification (GTDB taxonomy): domain Bacteria; phylum Pseudomonadota; class Alphaproteobacteria; order Elsterales; family Elsteraceae; genus JBMLRS01. Next base: position 1,031 of record JBMLRS010000702.1, on the reverse strand, counting down.
GCTTCAGATGAAGGATTATCCATGCTGCGCAAGACAGCCGCCGCGTTGGTCGCGGCGACGCTGGCCCTGGCCGCCGGTTCCGGCCATGGCCATGAAGGCCATGATCATGGCGAGCCGCCGATGGCGATGGCCACCCCCGCCGCGCCGCGCGCGGAGGCGATCTCCGACCTGTTTCAGCTTGTCGCCGTGTCGCGGCCCGGCGCGCTTGAGATCTGGCTGGACCGCTTCGCCGACAACACGCCGGTTATCGGCGCGACCATCGAGATCGAGGCCGCCGGCGGATCGGCCAAGGCGGAGCCGCTCGGCGACGGGCGCTATCGGCTGCCGGCGACTTGGGCCGACGCGCCGGGCCAGCATGATCTGATCTTCACGGTCACCAGCGACGGCCAGATCGACGTGCTTATCGGCGGGCTGACCATTCCGGAGCCCTCGGCCGCCGAGAATGGGACGAGCGGCGGACTCGACAAGTGGCTGGATTGGGGGCGGAAGCTCTCCGCTGCGCCGCCGCCGCTGTTGGCGGGCGGCGGTTTCCTGCTGGGCGCTCTTGCGACGCTGTTGCTGAGCCGGCGTCGACGCGCGTCAGCGGCCGCGCTCGTCTTGGCGGCCTTCCTGGCCGGCCCCGCCGCCGCTCAGGACGCGCCGCCGGATCTGGCGCAGAGACTGCCGGACGGATCCGTGTTCGTGCCGAAGCCGACCCAACGCATCCTGGCGATCCGCACCTTGCTGACGGTTGAGGGCGAGCATCCCCGCACGATCGCGCTGCAGGGGCGGATCATCCCGGACCCGGACGCCAGCGGCGTGGTCGCGGCGGGGGGCGGCGGGCCCTTGTTACCCCCCACCCGCGGCGTACCGCATCTTGGGGGCCGCGGCAAGGCGGAGGTGGGTGTGATGGAGGGACTGACGGCGGTGCACAAGGCGATGGAGCTGCTTGAGGAGAGTGCCGCGAGTGAGAAGACGTGCGTGGAGCAGGAGGTCGAGACCCTTTTTCAGGTCAGCGTCGATCACAGGCTCGTCGGTTGCTGCTAAGTACC
>JBMLRS010000701.1:1344-2266 GCA_049240905.1 Elsteraceae bacterium | reverse complement strand
CGTCGCCGGCATGGATGTGGCGCTGGCCGTCATCCGCCGCTTGGCGCCGAACGCCAAGATCGAGGTTTTCACCCCCGATGGGACCAGCGCGCCCAAGGGCGCTGCGCTCGCCCGGATCCAGGGCCCGGCCCGCGCCCTGCTGACCGCCGAGCGCACGGCCCTCAACATCCTCCAGCATATGTCCGGCATCGCGACCTTGACCGCGCAGTATGTCGCGCGCATCGCCCACACCAAGGCGCGGCTGGTCGACACCCGCAAGACCACGCCCGGCCTGCGCATGATGGAGAAGCACGCGGTCACCCTCGGCGGCGGCCGCAACCACCGCCTCGGCCTCGACGGCGGGGTGATGATCAAGGACAACCACATCGCCGTTTGCGGCTCGATCGCCGCCGCCGTCTCCCGCGCGCGGGCGGGCATTCCGCTGCTCAGCAAGATCGAGGTGGAGTGCGATCATTTCGATCAGGTCGGCGAGGCGCTGGCCGCCGGCGCGGACGTGATCATGCTCGACAATATGGACCTGGACACCATGCGCCGCGCCGTCGCCCTGGTCGCCGGCACGGTTCCGTTGGAGGCGTCCGGCGGGGTGAACCTCACCACCATCGGCCCGATCGCGGAGACCGGCGTGGATTTCATCTCCGTCGGCCGCATCACCCAATCCGCCCCGGCGGTGGACATCGGGTTCGACAAAAGCCTGTAGATTCTGTCGGAATAAAGCGAAATTGAATCGAAGATAAGTACAGACCTGATCCTGAGCTTGTCGAAGGATGAGAAAACTCTCCGAATTATTTCACTCTTCCGCCCTTCGACAGACTCAGGGTGAGGTAAATATTTGGGATCCATAGAAAACTCGTCATCGCGAGCCCAAGGCCAGGCGATCCCTCTTTCAGGGTGTTCGCTGTTCGGGATGGATCGCCACGCCGTC
>JBMLRS010000701.1:0-1334 GCA_049240905.1 Elsteraceae bacterium | reverse complement strand
CGGCCGCGCGATGACAATCGTTGTTTGTTCAGGATCTTCAGGACGGGCCTGAGCTTCGTCACCGTCGGCCCACCGCCACCAGATTGGACGCGAACGGCGTGCGGGTCAGCACGCCCGCCCGCGCGATCTCCAGCCTTCCCACATCGGGCCAAAAGGCGCGCAGACGCGTTGCGTCCAGAAATTCCAGCTCTCGGGGATCGGCCCAATGGGGCTGGCCGCGCCAGCGCATGAAGGCGCGGAACAGGCCGGGCGCGTAATGCAGCAGCGGGGTTCCGCTGTGATGCTCCACCGGGAACCAGCGGTGCGGGATCGCGAAGCAGACCTTCGGCGCCACCCGCAGCGCCTCCGTCACCAGCCGACGGCGCGCCGCGTCGTCGCCGACATGCTCCAAGACCGCGTTGCAGAACACGGCGGCGAAGCTGTCGTCCGCGAAGGGTAAAGACCCGTCGCCCGCCAAGGTCACATGCTTGACCTTCGGATAGGCCGCGCGGATCGCGACCCCGTCCGACAGGCTGGCGCAGGTGATGTCCTCGGGATGCGGATGCAGCGTCTCCAGGGGATTGGCGATGGCGTCGATCACGTCCGAGGCGCCGATGTCCAGGATCGGCTCCCCCGGCTTGGGCGCGACCATGGTCATGAAGCGGCGGTAGATGTCGCGCCTTGCCGCCTGCGCCAGGCGTTGCGCCGGGCCGTTGCCGGTGGTCGCCTGATAATAGATCGCGTCCCGGCCGCTCATGATCTCCGCCTCGCCCGCGCCCACAGACGCGCCGCCCAGCCCGGCAGAAGGAACCCGCCCGCCAGCGCCAGCGCGACCAGCGCCGGGGTCTGATAGCGCGTGATGTTGATGGTGATGAAGCAGTGGATCGCGATCCCGTAGAGCGGCAGGGCCAGGACCGCCAGCGCCGGCCAATCCCGCCGCCGCGCCACGCCCCACGCGAACAGGAGGAGCGCCGGCAGGGTCAGCACCAGGAACTCATCGATGAACAGGCCGCGATAGGACAGCGGGACGCTGACCAGCAGGTGCCAGGGCAGATTGCTGATCAGGCCGCGCAGCAGCTCGCCTTCCACCTGCTTCTCGGCCTGGGCGAACGGAACGCCGACCTGAGTCAGCGCGGCCACGCGCTCTTGAAACAATTGATGTCCGCGGATCGCGAAGCCCTGGGGGTCGTCGATCGTCAGTCTGGAGAGAGCGCTCGGCGGGAACAGCGCGCGGGCCCAGCTGTTGCCTGACGCGCGGATATGCCAGACGAACATCGCCGCCAGCTCCTGCGGCGTCGCCTCGTCATAGATCAGCCGGGCCTGCAGCGCGATCCCCGCGCGGCCCGTGGTGATCG
>JBMLRS010000700.1:0-4995 GCA_049240905.1 Elsteraceae bacterium | reverse complement strand
AGATCCTGCGAGACCTCGCCTGGCTGGGGTTGCAGTCGGACGGGCCGGTCATCCGCCAGTCAGAACGCTTCCCGCTCTACGCGGAAGCCTTGGATCGGCTGCGGGACCAGCATCTGCTCTATCCCTGCTTCTGCACGCGCAAGGAAATCCAGGCGGAGATCGCGCGCTCACCCTCCGCGCCGCAGGGACCGGACGGGCCGCTTTATCCGGGAACCTGCCGGGGTTTGTCCGAAACGCAAAGGGCGGCGAAGTTCGCCTCCGGCGCGCCTTTCGCCTGGCGGCTGGACATGGCGGCGGCGACCGGGCGGACGCTCGGCGATCTGAAGTTTCGGGATCGCGACAAAGGGTGGATCGAAGCGCGGCCAAAATTATTCGGCGACGTGGTGCTGGCGCGGAAGGAGAGCCCGACCAGCTATCACCTCGCGGTCACGGTGGATGACGCGGCGCAGGAAATCACGTTGGTCACACGCGGCGAGGATCTGGCGCCGGCGGCGCATCTGCACCGCTTGCTGCAAGCGCTCTTGGATCTGCCGACGCCGGATTACCGATTTCATCCGCTGCTGACCGACGCCGAAGGAAAGCGGCTGGCCAAGCGCGACAGCGCAAAGACGATCGCCAGCCTCAGGGAGCAAGGGCTTTCGCCGGCGGAAGTTCAGGCGATGGCTATCCAGCCCAATGCAGCCCGTGGGTAAGCGGCAGATAGGCCGGATGCTCCACGTCTAGGCGGCCGTGTCGGATCATGAAGTCGATCAGCACCAGCGCGACGTTGAACTTGAAATCATCCGTCTCCGCCAAGCGCTGGGCGACCCGCTCGATCGGCCAGAGCTCGAAGCCGGTCAACTCGCCGTCCGTGTTCTCGGGGATCACGGAGGCCGGCATTTCGAGGTCGTAGAGAAACAGCGTGTCGGTCTGGAGGCCGCGGTTGGAGGCGAAGCGGTAGGTGATGGCGCCCACGGAGACCGCGCGCCGCGCGAGGTCTTCCGGCAGATTTGCCTCCTCCGCGCATTCCTTGATCAGGTTTTCGCGCAGGCTCAATCCGACCGGCTGTCCGCCGGCGACAATATTGTCGAGCTTGCCCGGCGCGATCGCCTTGTCCAGCGCGCGCGTGCCGATCCAGAGGCTCAAGCCGCCGTCGGGGCTGACGACATAGCCATTGAGATGCACCCCGAACGCCCGGATCCCGAAATAGGGGGCGGCGCCGCGATCGAGATGTGCGAGCGGCGCTTCCCCCCAACCCGTCACGACCGGATAAAGCTCAAGGCGCTTCTTCGGCAGCACCCCGTCGGCGACCAGACGATCGACGGCGAGGTCCAAGGCTTTGCTGCGCGCCGCCTCGTCCGGCAGGGAAGGATCCAGGCTGAGCCCGTCCTTCCCCATGCTGAACAGATCGCGCTGACGCGCCAGCCGCTCCGCCGCGTCATGGCGCAGCATGCCGACCGGCGCGCCCGCCGCCAGGAAGGGAACGAAATCCGCCGGAGTCCAAGCGTTGCAGGCGTCGATATGGCGCTGGAGTCCGGTCGGATTGATCATGAATTCCCTAACTTGCGCGGATCTGGCGCTTTTCCGAAGTGAGCACCGTGGAGACGCCGACGATCTGACGCAGCTGCGCTGCGATCAGTTCCGCCTGATCGGCGTCGATGTCGGCGATCTGCAGGTCGATCGCCAATTCGCTAGCGCTCCGACCGCAGACGGTCGCATGCAAACGCGCGGGCACCAGCCCGCGCTTGGCGAACGGCTCCATCACCCGCGGCATCACGCCCGGCAAGGCTTGGGCCATCAGGGCGAAGCAGTGAACTTGGGTTTGAGTGTACGCCGCGTCTGATGGCGTGGCTTCAGCAACAGAACTCATGACAAGCATCCTCAACATATCGACGACAAACGACAGCATCCCGACCTTCGAAGAAGGTCGGGCGGCTAATTCGCGCGCCGAAAATGGAGAATGCGGAGTTCATGGCCTGTGAGATGACATGCGCGGCCCCGCTCTGTCACGAAAATTTTCGCGCCACCCCTGTCAGAAATTGTCCTTGAGGCTTCCAGAGCCTCGTGCTGCTCTCGCGTTGCGAACAAGACATGGGGAAGAAGACATGCGCGCGGCGATCATGGCGATGTTGTTGGCGGTCGGTTTGGTCGGCTGCGGGCCGCAATACCAAACGACCTATCAGTACCAACCGCCGAACAGCGTGGGCGCGCGGCAGTGCCTCGTCCAGTGCCAGGGTCAGCGCGACTTCTGTCGCGAGCGGGCGCAGGACCGCTATGAGAATTGCCGCGCGGCGCGCCGTCAGGAAGCCTATATCGAGTATCGCGCCTATCTGCGGGAGATGGAGCGCGAGCGGAAGAGGCCGTCCTACAGCCTGTCCTCCTTCGACCGATCCTACCAGTGCTCGACGGCCACGGCGGGCAATTGCACCGCCAGCTACAACGAATGCTACCAGACCTGCGGCGGCCGTGTGACCGCGCGGACGGTCTGCGTCTCCAATTGCGACGAAGCGCCGCCCGCGACCCGCGTCGCCGCCGCGCCGCCGCGACCGATGATCAGCGCGCCGCAGACCGCTGCGCCGCCGGTCGCGGCCACGCCGCGCCAGAGCATGGCGCCGGCTTCCATTCTGGGCTCCTATCAGGTCTCCGGCGCGGACCAGGATGGCGAGGAATACGAAGGAACGGTCACGATCACCCGGCGCGGAGCCGGCTACGCCGTCTCATGGACCGTCGATGACGAGACCTATGGCGGGACCGGAACGCTGAACGGCGATCGCTTCACCGTGGAGAGCAAGTGGGACGACAAGAAGGCGATCTTCACCTTCACGATCAACGACGACGGCTCGCTCTCCGGGAGTTGGACCCAGGAGTCGGTGGAAGGAGTCGGCACTGAGGTCTGGCGCAAGGGGTGACCGCCGCCCAGATCAAAGGCCACCTCAAGGAACCTGGAGAAGGCGCATGGTGACAGGAAACGACTTGCGCGTTGGCGAGATGGCGGTGCCGGCGGAAGCCATGCCGCCCGCCACCGACGCGGGGCTGTACTTCATCGGGCGGATCCGCACTCCCTGGACCACCCGTCTGGACTGCCCGCGGCAGGGCCGACAGGACGGCCCGATCTGCAGGCTGGAGCTGTTCGAGCCATGGGCCGCGGCCTTGGAGGGGATCGAAGAGTTCGCCGAATTGGAGGTGCTTTACTGGCTGCATGAATCGCGACGCGACATCCTCAAGCAAAGCCCGAAAAACACGGGCGCCGTGCGCGGCGCCTTCAGTCTGCGCACGCCGGTGCGGCCGAACCCGATCGGCGTCCAAAGGGTCGCGCTGGTTGGCCTGGAGGGCGGGGCCGTGCTCGTGCGCGGGCTGGATTGCGTGGACGGCACGCCGCTGATCGATCTGAAGCCCGACCGCTGCCACTTCACGCCGCTCGCTCCCAAGCCGGCGGGCGACGAACGGATCGGGGACGGCTGATCGGCCGGCTTGATCTGCATCAAGGAGAGCCGCCGGCGCTTGTCCGAATATCCTAGCGTCACTCAACGCAGGGAGAGCAGGCATGTCGATCCGCCGGATAGAAGTTCCAATCTGGACCAATGGCAATTTCGACGGGCTGCTGGGCAGCGCGCGCATCGTGGCGGAGCGGTTCGGCGCCCATGTCGACGTTCGCTTCATCCGCCCGCGCCCGGCCGACTTGGTGATGTCCTCGGACTTCGCCTATTTCCCGAGCAATGTGATGGACATCATCGAGGAGCAGGGGATCGAGGCAGCGGCGAAAGCCCGCGCCAAATTCGACGCCTGGCGCGTCCATCACCTCTCGAAACATCCAGCCTTCGAAGGCGGCGATCGCCCCTGCGTGGTGTGGCATGAGGAAGCCGGCGCCGTGACCGAGATCGTCGCCGAGCATGGCCGTCTCGCCGACATCGTGCTGCTGCAACGCCCTCTCGACAAGGATCAATCCCTGGACGAGGCGTTCGAGGCGGCGATGTTCCGCTCCGGCCGTCTGGCCTTGCTGGTGGACGAAAAGCCGACGGAGGAGCTGTTCGACCATGTCATGATCGCCTGGAACGGCAGCGTCGAAGCCTCCCGCGCGGTCGCGCAGGCCATGCCGGTGATCCAGATCGCCGGTCAGGTCTCCGTCTTCACCGCCGGAGAAGACGCGCATGATCCCATCCAGTCCCAGGGGCTGATCGACTATCTCGCCCTACAGGGCGTGAACGCCAAACGCCTGCCGGAGGATCCGGACGCGGCGTCGGTCAGCGCCGCGCTGTTCTCCGCCGCGCGCCACGGCGGAGTCAGCCTGCTTGTGATGGGCGCCTACACCCACAGCCGCCTACGCCAGACTCTGCTGGGCGGCGTCACGCGCGACGTCCTGTCCCGTCCCGGTCTGGCGGCCCTGATGGGGCACTAGGCGGGGCGGCCTAACGACGTTCGCTATCCAGATGCGCCATCTGGGCGGCGGCGTAACGCTCCCCGGCGGCGGACCCCTTCGGCGTCGCGCGTTCGATCGCGCGCAGATCGACCGGGCTCAGCGTGACGTCCAGCGCGGCCAACGTTTCCGACAACTGATCGCGGCGGCGAGCCCCGAGCACCGGCACGATCAGCGGATCCTGCGCCAAGGCCCAGGCGATGGCGATCTGAGCGACGCTCGCGCCCTTTGCGTCGGCGACAACGCGCAATTCCTCTACCAGCTTCAGGTTATGGTCGAGGTTTTCCCCCTGAAAGCGCGGACTGTGGGCGCGGAAATCCGCGGCGTTGGCGACGCCTTTGCGCCAATGGCCGCTGATCAGGCCGCGCGACAACACGCCGTAAGCGGTGACCCCAATCCCCAATTCACGGCAGACCGGCAGGATCGCGTCCTCGATCCCGCGCGAGATCAGCGAATACTCGATCTGCAGATCGGCGATCGGGGCGATCTTGGCGGCGCGGCGGATCGTCTCCACCCCCATTTCCGACAGGCCGATCTGACGGACATGGCCGGCCTTGATCAGGTCGGCGATCGCCCCGACCGTCTCCTCGATCGGCACGGTC
>JBMLRS010000699.1:0-1722 GCA_049240905.1 Elsteraceae bacterium | reverse complement strand
ACAGGCGCTGAAATTGCCCATCTCCATGTTGTGCACATGAACATGCTCGCCCGCGGCGATGTCGCAGGTGGCGAAGCCGATGATCTGGTTGTAGCGCCGGATCGGCGAGCCGGCCTTGATCGCGTGGGTGGCGACCTTATGGCCTGCGGGGATGCGGGTCGCGGCCCGCAGCGACGCCGCCTCCTGGCCGTCCTCCACGATCGCGACGCCGGGCAGCAGGTCCAGCCGGGCGATCACGACGTCGTCGGCGGGATTGAGGCGGATGACGAGCGAAGACATGTTTTCCTCCAATTGCGACCGAAAGGGGCGGCGCGCTGGTTGCGGCGCGGCTTGCTTACCGCCAATGTAGGCTGGCTCAGCGCGCCAGAACAACGGGCGTCGCGATTGGCGTTGATTATCGGAGGAGACGGCATGGCCGGAAGGCTTGAAGGAAAGACCGCGCTGGTGACGGCGGCGGGGCAGGGGATCGGTCGCGCCATCGCGCTGGCCTACGCGGCGGAGGGGGCGAAAGTGACCGCCACCGACCTTTACCCCGAGAAACTGGCGGATCTCGCCGCCAAGGGGATCGCCGTGCGCGCCCTCAACGTGCTGGACGCGACGGAGATCAAGGAGATCGCGGCGGAGCTCGGCCGGTTGGACGTGCTGGTGAACTGCGCGGGCTATGTCCACAACGGCAACATTCTGGAATGCGACGAGGAGGCCTGGGATTTCTCCAACGCCCTCAACGTCCGCTCCATGTTCCGCATGATCAAGGCGTTCTTGCCGGCGATGATCGAAGGCGGCGGCGGCTCGATCGTCAACATCGCCTCGGTCGCGGGCTCGCTGAAGGGCGTGCCCAACCGCTTCGTCTATGGAACCACCAAGGCGGCGGTGATCGGCCTCACCAAATCGGTCGCTTGCGACTTCGTGAAGCAATCCATCCGCTGCAACGCGATCTGCCCGGGCACGGTGCAGACCCCCTCGCTCGACGACCGGATCGCCAGCATGGCGGCGGCGGCCGGCGGCGGGGTGGACGCCGCGCGCTCCGCCTTCGTCGCGCGTCAGCCGCTCGGCCGGCTCGGCTCGCCGGAGGAGATCGCGGCGGCGGCCGTCTATCTGGGCGGCGATGAATCCGCCTTCACCACCGGCACCACGATGATCATCGACGGCGGCCTGGTGCTATAACCGAATTTGTTTGGAGGAAATTGACATGAAGCTTCTTCGTTACGGCCCCGTCGGCCATGAGCGTCCCGCGATCCTGGACTCGCACGGCGCGATCCGCGACCTCTCCAGCATCGTGCCGGACATCAACGGCGCGGCCCTGACGCCCGCCGGCCTGGCCCTGATCGGGTCGGTCGATCCCAGCACCCTGCCGAAGATCGGCGGCCATCCGCGCATCGGCCCCTGCGTCGGCGACGTGCCGAAATTCATCGCCATCGGCCTGAATTACAGCGATCACGCCGCCGAGACCGGCGCCGCGATCCCGTCGGAGCCGATCGTCTTCACCAAGGCGACCAGCTGCATCGTCGGCCCGAACGACGACGTCATGATGGTGCCGGAGCCCTGCAAGCTCGATTGGGAAGTGGAGCTGGGCATCGTCATGGGCGCCCGCACCCGCCACGTCACTGAAGAGGCGGCGCTGGATTATGTGGCCGGCTACTGTCTAGTGAACGACGTCTCCGAGCGTTTCGCCCAGGCCGAGCGCGGCGGCAGCTGGGACAAGGGCAAGGGCGGCGACACCCA
>JBMLRS010000698.1:0-1423 GCA_049240905.1 Elsteraceae bacterium | reverse complement strand
CCTGGCGTCCAGCCAGACCGTCAAGGTGGACGCGGCCGACACGGGCGGCCCCGCCGGCCAGGTGATCGCGGTGGGAAGCGCCGACCCCGGCCGCACGGTGTTTCCCGGGCTGGTCCTCCAACTCGGCCCGCAGACCAGGCGATCGGATCAGCAGGTCGAGCCGCCGCTCGCGCAACAGCCGTCCACCTTGAACGAAGAATATTTCCTCGATTGACCCTCACCCAATAGGCCGACGTCATGAACGAGATCGTCACCAAGCTCCTGGCCTCCACCGCGGCGATCGCTCTGGCCGCGTTCAGCCCAGCCGCCCTCGCGCAGTCGCCGCAGGGCGCGACCGTCGCTGCGGGATCCATCGCCGTCAGCCGACAGGGGTCAACCACGGTGGTGACCCAAGGCACCGAGCGTGGCGTCATCGACTGGCGCAGCTTCTCGATCGGCGCGGGCGAGGCCGTGCGGTTCGACCAGCCGGGCCGCTCCTCAGTGACGTTGAACCGGGTCACGGGATCGGAGCTGAGCCGGATTGACGGCAATCTCTCCGCGACCGGGCAGGTCTGGCTGTCGAACCCGAACGGCGTGCTGATCGGGCAGGGCGGCCAAGTGAACGTCGGCGGTCTGCTGGCGACCACGGGCCGGATCGACGCGATGGAGTTTCTGCGCTCCGGCCGGGCGGCGATCGATCAGATCGGCAAGGAGGCGGGAATCGCCAATCTGGGCACGATCAACATCGCCGAAGGCGGCTACGCGGCGCTTGCGGCGGCTTCGATCCGCAACGAGGGCGTGATCGCCGCGCGCGCGGGCAGCGTGGCCCTGGGCGCCGGCAAGGCGATGACGGTGGATTTCGCCGGCGACAAGCTGATCACTTTCCTGGTGACCGAGGCGCTGGACCAGGCGCCCGCCGGCGACACGATGATCTCCAACGGCGGCGCGATCTCCGCGGGCGGCGGAACCGTGCTGATGAGCGCCCGCGCCGCGAAAGGCGTGATCGACAACGTCATCAATCTGAAGGGTCATGTGGTCGCCAACAGCGTGAAGATTGATGGCGGAACGGTAAGCTTCGGCGACGGCGGGCTTGTCCAGGTCAGCGGGAAGATCGACGCGTCGAGCGACATGGGCAAGGGTGGGCAGGTCGCGGTCCTTGGCGAGAAGGTCGGGCTGATGGACGGCGCTGCGATCGACGCCTCCGGCGCGACTGGCGGCGGAGGCGTGCTGGTGGGCGGCGACTGGCAGGGCAAGGGTTCGGTTCAGAACGCCCTGGCCGCCTATGTCGCGCCAACGGCCGTGATCAATGTCGACGCGACCATGGCGGGGGATGGCGGCAAGGCGGTGGTCTGGGCTGACGACGCCGCGCGCTTCAACGGGTCGATCAGCGCGCGCGGCGGCGTCTTGGCCGGGAACGGCGGGCAGGTGGAGACGTCGGGCAAGA
>JBMLRS010000697.1:0-4622 GCA_049240905.1 Elsteraceae bacterium | reverse complement strand
TCACCGCGCCGTTCTCGACCCGCTATCCGGGCGTGTCGCTGACCGTGCTGTCCTTGACCTCGCAGGAGATTCTGCGACGGATCGAGGAGTTCGAGCTGGAGGCGGGCCTGACCTACCTCGACAATGAGCCGCTGGATCATGTGATCTCCAAGCCGATCTACCAGGAATCGCTGGTGCTGCTGACCCGGGCGGACAGCGCGCTCGGTCAGCGCGACAGCCTTACCTGGCGCGAGGCGGCGGAGCAGAAGCTGTGTCTGTTGACCCCGGACATGCAGAACCGGCGGATCATCGACGGGGTGTTTCGATCGGTCGGGCGCGCGCCGCAGCCGGCGATCGAGACGAATTCGATCTTCAATCTCTGCTCCCATGTCGGGATCGAAGGGATCTGCAGCATCGTCTCGCGTCAGTTGCTGGAGTTCTTCGGCCTGCCGCGCGGAGCGAAGGCCCTGGCGCTGACCGAGCCGGAGGTGAAGCGCACGATCGGCCTGATCGTGGCCGACCGCCAACCCATGCCGCCCTTGGCGCGCAATCTGCTGGCGATGGCCCAGCCGATCGACGCGGCCTGCCTGTCGCCCGACCGTTGAAGGAAGACCGTTGAAGGGCGATCAGCCGCTGGCTCAGCGCTTCACGCAATATCCTTGACCAGTGGCGCCGCTGGCGTTCAGCCAGACGCCGCAGCCGGCCCCGATCAGGCCGGGCGCGTCGCAACCCAGCGTCTCGCGCCACCAGACATCGTCGAAATAGACTTTCGCGACGTTCATGTCCGGCGCGTCGTCGGTGACGATCATCCCGCCGGGAGAGAGCAGCGGCCAGATCGCGCGCAGACAGTCCTTGGTGGAGGAGACCAGCTTCACATCGATGAAGGCGAAGGCGATTGGCCCTTTGAGCGCCTTCAGGCTTTCATGGAAGTAGCCTTCGATGAAGTCGACCCGGCCGAGCATGCCGAACTCCCGGAGGTTCTTCTCGACCTCCGCGCGCGAGCCGGCGAAATCGCCCTCCTTCATGGGCTGCGTGCGGCCGTAATGCGCGAATACCGACTCCGGCTCGCAATTCGGCGGCAGTCCCTTGAAGCTGTCGCAGATGATCAAACGGCGACGCACGCGATCGGCGAGATGAGAGAGCGAAGCGGCGGAGGCGCCTTTGAAGACGCCGCACTCGACGAGATCGCCCTTCACCGACGCCGGCATGCTCAGGAAACGATCGGCCAGGAAGATGTGCTTCATCACCCCGCCATGGCCCTCGACCGAGCCGACATGGGCGGCGAACTTGTTGAACAGGTCGATCTTGTCGTTGACGCCCAACCCGAATGTGCCGCCCGCCGAGCCCAGAAAGAAATGCGCGAGGTAGTTTGCGGACATCAAGCTCGGCGCGGAGATCTTGCCGTAGTACAGATCCTCCAGGTCATGGCCCTGCCAGACGGGCGGCATCAGACGCGCCCCGTGATGCGAGGGGCGAGGGCGGGACTCTGGGCGTTCGGGGCGTTTTTCATCGGCGAGCTTAGACAGATAGCCCCGTCCGGCGCAATCTCGCTCAACCGATCAAGCAGGCCTCGGGGATTTTCAGAAGCTGCAGCCCCGCGCGCGCAGGGTCGCGTCGACCCAGGAGCGGTCCAGGGAGCCGTCGGCGATCGCCTTCAGGGTGATCGTCTCTTTGGCCAGTTGGGCCTGCGCGTCGCGAATCACCGCGTCGGCCTCATGCGGGGCGATCGCCAGCACGCCGTCGGCGTCGCACACGATCAGATCGCCTGAATTGACCACCATGCCGGCGATCGAGATGGTCCCAAAGATCTCTCCCGGGCCGTCCTTGTAGGGGCCGCGATGGGAATATCCGGCGGCGTAGACCGGGAAGCCCATGCCTGCGATCGCGCCGGCGTCGCGGATCGCGCCGTCGATCACCGCGCCGGCGGCGCCGTTCTTTTTGGCGATCGTGGCCATGATCTCGCCGATCAGGGCGTTGCTGAGTTCGCCCCCGCCGTCGACCACCAGAACTTCGCCGGGGCGGATGATGTCGATCGCCTTATGGATGATCAGATTGTCGCCGGGGCGGGTGCGCACGGTGAGCGCCGGCCCGCAGAGATCGACCGCCGCGGGGGCGGCGTGGACCGGGCGCAGCCGGCCTGCGTCGCCGGTCAACCGGCTCATGTTGTCGCCCAGCAGCGACGTGGCGAGACCGCGCGCGGCTTCGATCTGGGCGGGGGAGGCGATCTGCCTGGGATCGGTCGGCCGCGCGAAAATCTGAAATCCCACCATCACAGCCCCCGTTTGCCCATTTCCAGGAATTTCTGGCGCCGCGCCGCGCGCAGGCCGGCGCCGTCCAGCCCGTTGAGATTGGCCAGGGACTGGCCGATCGCCTGGCCGACCGCGTCGATCGCGGATGCTGGATCGCGATGGGCGCCGCCCAGCGGCTCCGGCACGATCTGATCGATCAACCCCAGCTTCAGCAGATCCTGCGCGGTCAGGCGCAGCGCCTCGGCGGCGTCCTGCGTGTTCTCGCCGCTGCGCCAGAGAATCGAGGCGCAGCCTTCCGGGCTGATCACGGAGTAGACGGAATGCTCCAGCATCACCACGGCGTTGCCGGCGGCGATGGCGATCGCCCCACCCGATCCGCCTTCGCCGATCACGGTGGCGATCACCGGCGTGGGCATGGCGAGGGTGGCGTCGATCGCGCGGGCGATCGCTTCGGCCTGGCCGCGCGCCTCCGCCTCGACGCCGGGATAGGCCCCGGCGGTGTCGACGAAGGTCAGGAGCGGAAGATCGAAACGAGCGGCGAGGTCCATCACGCGCGTGGCCTTGCGGTAGCCCTCCGGCTTGGCCATGCCGAAATTATGGCGCACGCGGGTGGCCATGTCGTGGCCCTTCTCATGCGCGAGCACGGCGACGGAGCGGCCCTGGAAGCGGCCCAAGCCCGCGATCAGCGCCTGATCGTCGCCGAAGCTGCGGTCGCCGGCCAGGGGCGTCCAATCCGAGATCAGCCGCTCGATATAGGCGAGGCCGTGGGGACGCTCGGGGTGCCGCGCCACCTGGACCTTCTGCCAGGCGGAGAGTTTGCCGTATGTCGCCAGCAGCAGCTTGTCGGCCTTGGCCTGCAGCCGCTGCACTTCGTCAGCGATGTTCAGGGAGCCGTCGTCCGACATGTGCCGGAGCTCGTCGACCTTGGCCTCAAGCTCGGCGATGGGCTGCTCAAAATCCAGGAATGTCCGCATGCGCCTGCTCTTGGACGAACTGTCCGCCGGATGCAAGCCATAACCTGCGTGGCGCGGTTGGCGAAACGCGGAACGAAAAGCGCTTGATCAATCGACGGACGCCATCAAGGTTGCCGCCGCAGACAGGCGTTAAGACGGAGCGAGCCGATGCTGGGCGGGTGTCATTGTGGAGCGGTGCGGTATGAGACGGCGGGCGAGCCGATAACGCATGCGCTGTGTCATTGCAGCGATTGTCGACGCCATGCCGGCGCGCCGATGGTCGGCTGGGCGATGTTCCCGGAAGAGCGCGTGATCCTCACCAAGGGCGCGACCAAGACATATAAATCTTCAGAGCATGGGCGCAGGGCTTTTTGCGCGGAGTGCGGCACGGGACTGTTCTACCGGAACGCGGAGATGCTTCCGGGGATCGTCGACGTTCAAACCGCGACGCTGGATGACCCCGATCAGCTGCCGGCGCTCTGCCATATTCAAACGGCCGAGCGGATTTCATGGATGGCCGCGGTCCATGAGCTGCCGGAATTTGCGAGGTTTCCCGCGGAGGACGGGTCCGGGGCGCCTGACTGATCACTGGCGCAGGCTCGCCCTCAGTCGTTCGCGTCTCTGGTTTGGGGGCGGCGGGCGAGGGGATGATGGTCGTTGACCAGGGCGGTCAGGCGCGGGGCGGCGACGTGGGTGTAGATCTGCGTCGTGCCCACGTCGGCGTGACCCAAAAGCTGCTGCACGCTGCGCAGATCGGCGCCGCCCTCGATCAGATGAGTGGCGAAGGCGTGGCGCAGCACATGCGGCGACAGTTTCGCGGGGTCCAACCCGGCGTCCCGCGCCAGCTCCTTCAGCATCACCGCCAGCGCGGTGCGGCTGAGCGGATCGGGATGGTCCTTGCGCGGAAAAAGATGCGGCGACTTCTGGCCGGGGGCCAAAAATTCGTCCCGCACTTTGAGGTAGGCCGCGAGCGCCGCGCGGGCGGGGTCGGTCAAGGGGACCAAGCGTTCCTTGTCGCCTTTGCCGCGCACGCGGATCGCTTCGGGATCGCGCCTGGCGGCGGCTAGCGGCAGGCCGGCCAGCTCGCTCACCCGCATGCCCGTGGCGTAGAGCAGCTCGACGATCAGCACCAGGCGGGGGCCGTCGGGCGGCGGGCGTTTGGACGCCGCCTCGACCAATTGGTTGATCGCCGGGCTGGAGATCAGCTTGGGCAGGGAGCGGCCGAGCTTGGGGCTGTCCAGCGTTCCAGTCGGGTCGTCGGCCCGTCGTCCTTCGCTGACCAGCCAGCCATGGAACTGGCGCAGGCTGGACAGCCGGCGCGCCAGGGTGCGGGGCGCGAGGCCGGCCCGCCCGCCGGCGGCGGCCCAGGCGCGCAGATCCGCCTCCTGCGCGGTCATCAGATCGACGCCGCGATCGGCCAGGAATTCCTCCGCGATCTCCA
>JBMLRS010000696.1:0-2971 GCA_049240905.1 Elsteraceae bacterium | reverse complement strand
CGGGTCGTGGAGCGCGTGCGCAGCGGCCAGGTCGGGCTCAGCGGATGGCGGGTGACGCCGCCCTCCGGGTCGGAGAAATGCTGGATCAACACCAGCTTCTCCGGGGCCAGGATCTCCTCGAACGCCCACATGCCCCACATTTCGAAGCCGGTCGGCGCGCGCAGAGCGTAATGAAATCCGCCTCCGGGACGCAGATCCATCTTGGCGCGCGACATCGACATGCCGGCCGGCGCGAACCATCGCTTCAGATCCTCCGGATCCGTCCAAGCTTTGAAGACCTTCTCGGGCGGAGCGGCGAAGCGGCGGTCAATTTCGAACAAGGGGGTCACGGTGCGTCTCCTGGAATGCGCAGGCCCGGCGATACGGCAAGCGCGTCCTCCACGCAAGCCGCTCGCCATGGACAAGCCCAAGCAAACTCGGGAGAGTGTCAGTCCATCCCGTGGGGCGCCGTCGCATGCCGTTCCTTTCGGCTCTCACCCGAGTCGTTTCCAGGTTGGGGCTCGATGGAGTCCGGCTCGCGGCCACGATCGCCGGAATCATCCTGCTATGGTTTTGGATCTATCTGTTCTCGCAGGATCAACGACCGATCTTCGGCTGGTTGGGCGGCGGGCTGCTGACGCTGTGGCTGCTGGCCCAGTTCGCCCTGGAGCTTCGGCGCCGGTGGGCGCGCGAAGACAGCGACGCAACCCTGGCTCCCCCATCGCAGCCCGACGCGTTGACCAGCGACGCCATGGCGGAGGCGCTGGATCACGCGCCAACCGGCGTGATCCTTGTCGAGGCGGACTGGAAAATCTCGCTGATCAACAAGGCGGCGATCGAAATGCTGAAAGTCCCGCCGGCGCTGGCCAAGGCTGGCGTGGACGGCCGGGACATTTTGCGCTTGCAGTTGGAGCGGGGAGACCTCGGCGAAGACTCGTTGGCGCGCGAGATCATTCAACTGCCGAGCATGGCGATGTTGAACGCCAACGTCATCAACTCGCAGCAAGCCCATCCCGTGTTCGAGCGCAGGACGCCGGACGGCCGAACGCTTGAGATTCGAACCCGAATGCTGAGCGGCGGGCGGCTGATCCGCACCTACGCCGACATCACCCCCAGGATCGCCGCGCTGGAGGCGACACGGGCGGCCCTGCTCAGCCGCAGTCAGTTCCTCGGAGCGGTCAGCCATGAGCTGCGCACGCCGCTGAACGCGGTGATCGGCCTTTGCCATGTTCTGCAGTCGGAGCCGTTGACCCCGCGCCAACAGCAGGACGTTCAATCCATCGCCGACGCTGGCCAGCAATTGTTGGGGCTGGTGGACGACGTCCTCGCGGTCGCCAGCCTGGACAAATCGGGCCTGGTGCTGAAGGAGACGGTCTTCGACCTTCCGGCGGCCCTGCGGCGAGCCGCGGACGGCGTTCAACGCCGCGCGACCGCCAAGTCTCTCTCCTTGGACGTTGAACTGGCGCAAGATCTGCCCGAGCAGGTGATCGGCGACGAGGACCGCCTCTGTTCAGCCCTGGCGAAGCTGCTCGACAACGCCGTGAAGTTCACGGCGGCGGGCGGCGTCATCCTGCGCGCCGCTCCGCTGCGCGAGGATCACGCCTTCCATCGGATCGTCATAACGGTACAGGACAGCGGCCCGGGCGTCGCGGCGGCGGACCTCCAGAATCTGTTCGATCCGTTCACCCAGGGCGACGGATCGAACAGCCGCCGGAAAGGCGGGATCGGCGGCGGTTTGACCCTGGCGCGCCTGATCGTGACCGCGATGGGCGGTCAGATCAGCCTCGCCAGCGATCCGGGCCAAGGATGCGTGTTCCGGATCGAGTTGCCGCTGGCCCGCGTCACTTCATCAAGCCCTTAGACGTCAGCCACTCCTGAACCAGGGCGGCGACCGCGTCCGAGTTTCGATCCATCATCAGCATGTGCGAATTCCCCTTGAGACCGCGATCGGGCAGCGACACCCAGGACACGTCGGCCCCGGCTCCCGCCACGGCGTCGCGCCAGCGCGCCATGTTGGGGACGATCTGACGCCAAAGCGGATGCGCGTCGAGATTGTCGCCCCAGACGAAGAGATGTGGAACGCCCTTCAGCGCCGCCAGCTTGGCGGCCTCGACATTGGCGGGATTGGGCGCGCCGGACGGCTCGACGGCGACGATCGCCTTGATCTTGTCGGGCGCGTTGAGCGCGGCCGTGAAGGCGAAATTGCCGCCTTGGCTGTGGACGACGATCACGCAGGGGCAGGCCTTCTGCACGAACGCGTCGTAGGCGCGCTGCGTCGCCGCGTCGTTGGTCGCCCAACGGGGGATCCCCTGCTTCATGAACTGATCGAAGCCGGCGGTCGGGAATTGCGCGCCGGGCAGCGCCTCGCTGGCGGCCACCGATCCCTTCCATGACCCGACTGAGCCGATGCGGAACAGCTCCCACGCCTCCTTCTTCGCGCGGAAGAACGGCTCGGTCGTGAAGATCTCCGGGTAACGCGCCCAGGAGGCGCGCCCGCGCTCCACCGCGTCCGTCACGGTGACGTCCCAGCCCTGGCGCAGGAAATACATCTGCCAGCCGGCCCCGCCGTCGGGCTTGGTCTCCCAGGTGACGCCCGACAAGCCGCCGCCATGCCACATCACCATCGGCACGCGCGCCTTCGGCTCCGCGAGCTTCACGAACTGAGCGTACATCTGCTCGACTTCAAACTCCCCGTTCGGGTCGACCTTGAAGGGCGGCGCGCCAGGGGTGAAGACGATCTCGCGGGTCGGCATGCCGCTCAGCACCGCCTGGCGTCCGCCGACATGGTAGCTGCCGATTTCAGCCACGCCCAAAGAGCCCTGCGGCGCGCAGGCCGTCAACATCAAGGCCGCGCTCATGGCGGCGAAGGGTCGGAACATCTGCTTTCCTCCAGCTTTTTTGCTTGTTTCGCCGTCCCCCGAGGGATCAGCTCTGATCCAGGCCGCAGTGTGGGCGACGCCGGTCATCCCGCGATCATAATGCGGCCAGCCTT
>JBMLRS010000695.1:0-4266 GCA_049240905.1 Elsteraceae bacterium | reverse complement strand
GGTCGTCTACAACGACGTCATTCTGGTGCTGCGCGGGCTCAGCCTGCAGGTGCCGGAAGGGCAGATCGTCGCCTTGCTGGGCGCCAACGGGGCGGGGAAATCCACCACCCTGAAGGCGATCAGCGGCCTGCTGAAAAGCGAGGACGGCGCGATCACCCGCGGCGAGGTGCTGTATCGGGGCGAGCGCCTGAACGCGCTCGAACCCGGATCCATCGTCCGGCGCGGCATTTTTCAGGTGATGGAGGGGCGCCGCATCGTCGGCGACATGACCTCCATCGAAAATTTGCGGCTGGGCGCCTTCACCCGCAAGGACCGCGAGATCGACAGCGACATCGAGCGGGTCTTCACCTATTTCCCACGGCTGAAGGAGCGCACGGGCCTCGCGGGCTACCTCTCCGGCGGCGAGCAGCAGATGCTGGCGATCGGCCGCGCGCTGATGGCCCGGCCGAAGCTGATCCTGATGGACGAGCCGTCGATGGGTCTGTCGCCGCTGCTGGTGAAGGAGGTCTTCACCATCATCCGGCAGCTGAACCGCGATTTGGGCATCACCATCCTGCTGGTGGAGCAGAACGCGCGCATGGCGCTGTCCGTCGCCAATTACGGCTATGTGATGGAAAGCGGCAAGATCGTGCTGGACGGCCCGGCCAAGGATCTGGCCGACAATGAGGACGTGAAGGAATTCTATCTGGGCGGCGGCGACGAGCGTCGGTCCTTCAAGAATCTGAAGTCTTTCAAGCGGCGCAAACGCTGGATTTGACGATCGCGGCGCGCGGCTGGTTCAGTATACAGGCCACCTCATCAAGCCATCAGGACCACCGCCATGACCGCCGCCTATTTCGACGCCCTGGAAACCCGCGATCCGGCCGCGCGCGAGGCGGCGTTGCTCACGCGCCTGCCCAGCCAGATCGCCCACGCCAAGGCGAAGTCCAAGGGCTACCGCTCGCTGCTGAACGCGATCGATCCGGCGGACGTGACCAGCTGGGACGCGCTCGCGCTGCTGCCGGTCACCCGCAAAAGCGCGCTGATCGAGGCGCAGAAGGCGCAACCGCCCTTCGCAGGATTGAACGCGACCCCGGTCGGCCAATTGCGCCGGGTGTTTCAGTCGCCAGGCCCGATCTATGATCTGGAAGGCGGCGGCTCGGATTGGTGGCGTTTCGCCCGCGCGCTGTTCGCCGCCGGTTTCCGGCCGGGCGAGCTGATTCACAACGCCTTCTCCTATCATTTCACCCCGGCCGGCTCGATGGTCGAGGGCGGGGCGGCGGCGCTCGGCTGTCCGGTGTTCCCGGCGGGAACCGGGGCCAGCGAGGCGCAGGCCGGGGCCATGGCGGATCTGAAGCCGGCGGGCTACGCCGGCACGCCGTCCTTCCTGAAGATCATCCTGGAGAAGGCGCGCGAGCTGGGGCTGGACGTCTCCTCCTGCCGCAACGCTTTGGTCTCCGGCGAGGCGCTCCTGCCGCCCTTGCGTCAGGCCCTGGCCGATCTCGGCTGCAAGGCCACGCAATGCTACGCCTCCGCCGACCTCGGCATGATCGCCTACGAGACCGACGCGCGCGAAGGCTTGATCCTGGATGAGGACGTGCTGGTGGAGATCGTGCGGCCCGGCACGGGGGATCCCGTGCCCGAGGGCGACGTCGGCGAGGTTGTGGTCACCACCTTCAATCCCGATTACCCGCTGATCCGCTTCGCCACCGGCGATCTTTCGGCCGTTCTGCCGGGCATCAGCCCCTGCGGCCGCACCAACCGCCGCATCAAGGGCTGGATGGGCCGCGCCGATCAGACCACCAAGATCAAGGGCATGTTCGTTCACCCCGCCCAGATCAACGACGTGCTGCGCCGCCACCCGGAAATCAGCCGCGCCCGACTGATCGTCGAGAAGGAGGGCGACCTCGACGCCATGACCCTGCTCTGCGTGGGCGCCGCCTCGGTCGACGCCGTCGCCGCCTCGCTCCAGACCGTCACCAAGCTGCGCGGCGCCGTGAAGTTGGTGAACGAGGCGGATCTTCCGACCGACGGCAAGGTGATCGAGGACAAGCGGGCGATTTAGGCGCCCAGAAGAACAATAAACCCCTCATCCTGAGCCTGTCGAAGGATGAACAAACTCTTCAGCGCCTTTCGCTTCCGCACCCTTCGACAGGCTCAGGGTGAGGTTAAATACGTCTTCAACATAGGACAATAAACACCTCATCCTGAGCTTGTCGAAGGATGAGCCAACTCTTCAGCGTCTTTCGTTTCCTCACCCTTCGACAGGTTCAGGGTGAAGGCAATATTTCTCAGATTCATTTTTATTTTACTCGGCCTTCCGCCTCGGCGCCTGCTATCGATTCCGTCCGTCTTAGGCTATACCGCACGGCGCGTGAAGCAGGGGCGGGCTCGTGGACCAAGTTGCTTTAGACATCGATCAGGATCTGGCGCGTGCGGCGGCGGCCTTCGCCGTGGCGATCCCGCCGACCAGGGCGGATCTGATCGATCCGACCGATCCCAACGACCCGATCGCCCGCCAGTTCTCGCCCGACGCGCGCGAGCTGATCCGATTGTCCGCGGAGAGCGGCGATCCCATCGGCGACGGCCCGCATAGCCCGACCAAGGGGTTGGTGCATCGCTATCCCGACCGCGCGCTGCTGAAGGTCGTGGGCGCCTGCCCGGTCTATTGCCGCTTCTGTTTCCGGCGCGAGATGGTCGGGCCGACTGGGACCGACACGGCCCCGCTCTCTCTGGACGAGCTGGAGCAGGCCTTCGCCTATCTCGAGGCCCAGAGCGGGATCTGGGAAGTGATCCTGAGCGGCGGCGATCCGCTGATCCTGGCGCCGCGTCGGCTTGCCGCGATCGTCGAGCGCTTGAACGCGATCCCGCATTTGGGGGTGCTCCGCCTACACAGCCGCGTGCCGCTGGTCGATCCGGATCGGATTTCGGACGAGTTGCTCGCCGCGCTGAAGGGCCGGCTGCCGGTCTATCTGCTGCTCCACGCCAATCACGCGCGGGAGTTTTCCGAAGCCGGGAAGGCGGCGCTCAGGCGGTTGGCGGAGGCGGGCGTTCCCATGCTCGGCCAATCCGTGCTGCTGCGCGGCGTGAACGATGATCCAGCCGCGCTCACCGACCTGTTCCGCCGCATGGTCGAGAACCGAGTGAAGCCGCATTACCTGCATCATGGCGATCTCGCGCCCGGCACCAGCCATTTCCGCACCACCCTGGCGGAAGGGCAGGCGCTGATGCGCGGCCTGCGCGGAACCGTCTCCGGTCTCTGCCAACCCAGCTATATGCTGGATATCCCCGGCGGCCATGGCAAAGTGCCGGTAGGGCCGAACTGGCTCGAGGCGACCGGGGAGCGGGAGTGGCGCGTCAGCGATCCTTCCGGCCTTTCCCATCGCTATCGCGACGAGACGGCGTGAACGCCGCAGGAAGGAGGAGGCGGTGGCTCAGGTCTTTTCGTTCGAGGGGGTGATCCCGGTCATCGATCCCAGCGCCTACGTGCATCCCACCGCTGTCCTGATCGGCGACGTGATCATCGGCGCCGGCTGCTATGTCGGCCCGGCCGCCGTGATGCGCGGCGATTTCGGCCGTTTGGTGATGGAGGCCGGCAGCAACCTGCAGGACACCTGCGTGGTGCATGGCTTTCCCAGCTCCGACACGATCATCGGCGAGAACGGCCATGTCGGCCATGGCGCGGTGCTGCACTCTTGCGTGGTCGGCCGCAACGCCCTGATCGGCATGAACGCCGTGGTGATGGACGGCGCGGTGATTGGGGAGGACGCCTTCGTCGCCGCCATGGCCTTCGTGAAGGCCGGCTTCCAGGTGCCGCCGCGCACGCTCGTCGCCGGCGTGCCGGGCAAGGTGATTCGCACCCTCACAGCCGACGAGAACTCCTGGAAGAGAGAAGGCACGCTGGAATATCAGAAGCTCGCTCGACGCAGCGCCGCCGGCCTGCGCCCGGCCAAGCCGCTGACCGCGGTGGAGCCGAACCGGCTCCGCGTCAGCGACGAAGGCACGACCGACCCGCTCTACATGGCGAAGGCGCGGTTCAGTTGATCAGGGGCTCATGGCGACTCTAGAAGCCGCGCTCGCCCAGGGCCTGGAGCATCACCGCGCTGGCCGTCTGGCCGAGGCGGAGGCGCTCTATCGCTCCATCCTGGAGGCCTTTCCCCAGCATGCCGAGAGCCTGCATCTGCTGGGCGTGATCGCCCTGCAGGCCGGCCAACCGGCGGCGGCGGTCGATCTGATCGGTCGCGCCATGGCGACGGGGGCGGTCAGCGTCGACATGCTGTTCCATCT
>JBMLRS010000694.1:0-3129 GCA_049240905.1 Elsteraceae bacterium | reverse complement strand
GCAAAGGTTTGATGTGGCAGTTCTGACTGATCCGGCCAGCGCCGACCACGCCGACCCGCAGCGTCGGCGCGCTCACCGAAAGCGCGCGTCGTACAAGGCCCGGCCGGGCAGGTCATCCTCACGCGGCGCCCAATCCGGAAAAATCGTGGCGGCGGGATTGAACGGTCCCGAGGTCACCTCGTGGAACAGCAGCCACTCGCTGTCGATCACCAGGGAATGACAAGCGCGCTCCGCGATCCGATAGAAATACGTCTTCCCGCTGTGCAGCGGGCCCAACTCGATCGTCTGGGTGAGCGCGCCGTCGTGATCGAACAGGCGCGCCCGCGCGCTTCCCTCCACGACATGCAGGGATTCCGATTTTCCGATATGCCAATGCGGCCGCACATAGACGTCGCGGTGGTGCGCGATCAGCATCTCATGCAGCCCGTCCTGGGCCGAGGGATGCACGCAGATCCGGGCGCGCAGCCGACGGTTCGCGCGGGAGCGGCGCTTCAGGAAATCGATCATCGACAGATCGAGAACCGAGATCGCCGCCGGGGCGTAAAACACTTCGTCGCTTTCACGCACCAGGCCGGCCGGCGGCGTGAGATCGGCCGAAAGCGCGGCGGCCTGGCTCGTCGCGTGATCGAGGTTGTTCATCAAAACCCGTAACGTCAGCCGCAATCCGCGTGATTCTATAGGTTTTCTTGGCCGCCAGATCAATCGACGATCGCGCCGCGCGCGGGGGATCGGCGCGCGGCGGCCGCGCATCGCTTGACAGCCTGACCCCAGACAGCGTACCCACCGCGCTGTCGGGGCTGTAGCTCAGTTGGGAGAGCGCTGCAATCGCACTGCAGAGGTCGTGAGTTCGACTCTCATCAGCTCCACCAAGTTTCGCGAAGGGGTCGGCGGGAGAAGCGCCGGCCCCTTTTGCGTTTCCAAGCCCCTCTCCCGGCATCGCGCGCTTGAACTTGCCTGCCGCCTGGCGCATGTGCTGACGGCCGACGCAACTTGACGGATCGCAATGGTGACGATGAACGGGCGGGACCGGGCTCATTCCCCGGCTCAGACCAATGGCTTGGCGGCTTTGTTCGCCCAGGCGCGCCAACTCCACATGGCCGGACGGCTCGCCGAAGCCGAGCCGATCTATCGCCGCATCCTGGCGGCCGATCCGCGCCACGCCGACGCCTTGCATCTGCTCGGCGTGATGGCGCTCCAGCGCGGCCACAGCGCGCAGGCCGCGGAGATCATCGGCCAGGCCATCGCGATCGACGGCGGCGTCGCGACCTATCATTCCAACCTCGGCAACGCCTTGAAGGAGCTCGGCCGGCAGAACGGGGCGATCGCCGCCTACGAAGCCGCCATCCGCCTCAAGCCGGATTTCGCCGACGCCTACTCGAACATGAGCGCCGCCCTTACGGAGGTCGGACGGCTGGCTGAAGCGGCGGCCGCCGCGGAGACGGCGGTGCGGCTCAAGCCGGATTTCGCGCAGGCGCGCTCGAACCTTGGCGGCGCCCTCCATGGCTTGGGGCGCTTCCAGGAGGCGGTCGACGCCTTCAGCGCCGCGATCCGCCTGCAACCCAACCTCGCCATGGCGCATTGCAATCTGGGCAACGCGCTGAAGAGCCTGAACCGACTGGAAGAGGCCGTCGCCGCCTACGGCCAGGCCATCCGGCTCAGACCCGACTTGGCCGAAGCGCATTTCAACCTCGCCGACACGCTCGAGGACCTTGGCCTGCGCGAAGACGCGATCGTCGGGTATGAGTTGGCGATCCGCCACCGACCGGATTTCCCGCAGGCGCATTCGAACTTGCTGATGGCGATGCACTATCAGCCGGGCGTGACGCGGGCGGCGTTGCTGAGGGCGGCGGAGCGTTTCTCGGAGACGACGCGGCGCGGCCCGCCGCTTGCCGCCGGGGGCGTCCTCGATCCAGATCAAAGGCTGCGGATCGGCTATGTCTCCGCCGACTTCCACAATCACCCGGTCGGACATTTCCTTTGCGGGATCCTGCGCCATCATGATCGGACGGCGTTCAGGGTCTTCTGCTACGCCAACGGCTCCCTCGAGGACGAGGTGACCGCGCAGCTGCGCGCCGACGCCGATGAGTGGCGGAGCCTGGTCGGGCTTTCCGACACGGCCGCCGCCGCGCTGATCGCCAAGGACGGGCTCGACCTTCTGGTCGATCTTTCCGGCAACACCGCGCGCAATCGGTTACCCATGTTCGCGCTGAAGCCAGCGCCGACGCAGATCAGTTGGCTCGGCTATTTCGGCACGACCGGGTTGCCGGAGATGGATTACGTGCTGGCCGACCGCTTCGTGGCGCCGGAGGGATCGGAGCGCTTCTTCACCGAGGCGATCGCCCGGCTGCCGCATTGCTATATCTGCTTCACGCCGCCGGATCTGGACTGCTCGATCGCCCATCCGCCCTACTTCGGCGGCGCGCCCTTCACCTTCGGCAGCTTCAACAACCACATCAAGACGTCGACCCGAACCGTCGCGCTGTGGGCGCGCCTGCTGCAAGCCGTCCCGGGCTCTCGTCTGCTGCTCAAGACCAAGGCCTTAGGCGACGCGCAGGCCCGCGCGCGGCTGATCGCCCAGTTCGCCGAAGTCGGAATCAAGGCGGACCGATTGCTGCTGGAGGGCGCCGCGCCCCGCGCCGAACTGCTGGCAAGCTACAATCGGGTCGATCTCGCGCTGGATCCCACGCCCTACGGCGGCGGCATCACGACGGCCGAAGCGCTGTGGATGGGGGTCCCGGTCGTGACCCTGCGCGGCGAAACCTGGGTCGGCCGCGTGACCGAGAGCATCCTCGCCGCCGTTGGACTTCCTGATCTGGCGACCACGACCGAGGCCGAATATGTCGCCCTGGCGGCCTCGTTCGCCCGGGACCCGACTCGGCTGAAGACCATGCGGGCGAACCTGCGCGCGCAGGTCGAGGCGTCGCCCCTGTGCGACGGCGTCGGCTTCACGCGCGATCTGGAGCGGCTCTACCGGGAGATCCGCCCGGTCCGGTCGCGCCATTGATCCGTCAGAGAATCCAGGTAGTGGTTTAGCGAGGACTGGTCGACTTCGCGGGTCGATCAGACGCCCTCGCCGCCGCCAACCGCCTGCCGGCCAGTTTCTTCGTCTCGGTCGCCTATGACTGCTGG
>JBMLRS010000693.1:0-4692 GCA_049240905.1 Elsteraceae bacterium | reverse complement strand
GCATCCACCGCTCCACCACGGATCGACGCGAGCCTGATGCCGCTCGCACCCGCGAGCTTCGCCACGCCGCCCGCATTCACGGCGCTCGACTCGAGCGTGCCGCTGTCAGAGACGAGGTCGATCGCGGCGCTGCCCGTGGCGTTGCCCGGGGCGGCCGCCCGCGATGCCGCCGCTGGGGGGTATCTGGCGGCTCTCACCAACCTCGGGGCCAGCACCGCCGGGGACCTGGTGGATTTCTTCGCGGAGCCGCATAACCGCGCGGTCGTGGAGGCCTTGCGCGCCAAGATCGCGGTGCTGCCAGCGGAGCAGCCAGCCGCAGCCTCCGACAGCGCGCTGTCCGGCAAGACCATCGTGTTCACCGGCGAACTGGTCGCCATGACCCGACGCGAAGCCAAGGCGCGCGCCGAAGCGCTGGGGGCGAAGACCGCAGAGTCCGTGTCGAAGAAGACCGACTATGTGGTGGTCGGCGCCGACGCCGGCTCCAAGGCCAAGAAGGCGGCGGAGCTGGGCGTGACCGTGCTGTCGGAAGACGATTGGATGGCGATGCAAGCCACGTAACCAAATGCTATCCTCATACGAAGATATAACAAATCAACGTGTGGGGGCCGCTATGAAGACCAAGATGATCCTGATTTCCGCCGTGCTCGGCGCTGGGTTGACTACGCCGACGTTGGCGCAGGAGTTCGATCCGCAGCCGATCGTGGACACGATGTACACCCTCTCCGGCAAGCCGAAGCATCGGCCGAGCGGGGCGAAGGGCCAATGCTTCGTGGGCGCCTTTGAACCGACCGCTGACGCGCGCGGCCTGTCCAAAGCGCCGACCTTCACCAAGACCTCCAAGGTGATCGCGCGCTTCTCGGTTGGCGGCGGCAACCAGAAAGTGGCGGATGGCGCGCGTGGGCCGAACCGCGGCTTCTCCTTCCGGATCGACGAGGGCGGACCGGGCCACAGCGAATTCGTAATGATCAACGCCCCGATCAATTTCGTGAAGACGCCGGCCCAGATGCTCGCCTTCCTGCAGGCGCGCGCGCCGGGCGCGGACGGCAAGCCGGACGCCGAGAAGATCAAGGCCTTCACCGAGGCCAACCCGGAGACCATGAACCAGGCGCGCTATCTGGCCAGCCAGCCGATCCCCGCCTCCTGGGTCGGCGTGACCTATTACGGGATCCACGCCTACACGTTGACCAACGCCGCTGGCCAGGCGAGCGTGGTGAAGATCCGCATGGTTCCGACCGGCGGCCCGGCGACGCTGACCGACGACGAAGCGAAGGCGAAACCGGCCGATTTCCTGGTGCAGGACATGACCGACCGCATCGCCTCCGGCCGGCCGGCCGGCTTCGACATGGTCGCGACCCTGAGCCGCGCGGGCGACCATATGAACGACGTCACCCGCGCCTGGGCCGATGAGGAAACCCGCCCGACCGTGAAGCTGGGCACGCTGCGGATCACCGCGCTGGAGAAGAACGAAACCTGCGACAGCGGCTTCTTCGCCCCGACCATCCTGGCCGACGGCATCAACGGCCCCAAGCCGGAGGTCGACCCGATGTTCGAAATCCGCAGCCCGGCCTACGCGATCTCGATCATCAACCGCTCCAACTGACGCATTCATTAGCGCTCCGACCGTCCCGTCGCCCGAAGCAGAGTGGCGGGGCGGAAAGGGCCGGGTTACTCTTCCAGGCACAGGAGGAGCGCTATGGAAATCAACGTTTCGGGGTTGCGGGTGGTCGTGACGGCGGGCGCCGGGGGCGCCGGCTTCGGCATCGCCGAGGGGTTTTCGGCGGGCGGCGCGCGGGTGGCGGTGTGCGACGTGGACGAGCAGGCCCTGGCCGCCGTGCGCGAAAAACATCCCGATTGGATCGTCATGGCCGCGGACGTGGGCGACGAGGCGGATGTCGATCGTTTCTTCGACAAGGTTCTGGGCGATTTCGGCGGGCTGGACGCGCTGGTCAACAACGCCGGGATCGCAGGGCCGGTGAAGGAGCCGGAGTTGGAGACGCCGGCGGAGTGGGACCGCACCCTGGGCGTCAATCTGCGCGGTCCCTTCCTGTGCGCGCGGCGCGCCATCCCGGCGATGAAGGCGGCCAAGAAGGGCGCGATCATCAACATCGCCTCAACGAGCGCGCGGACCGGCCTGCCGCGCCGACTGCCCTATGTGGTTTCAAAAGCCGGCGTGATGAGCCTGACCCATAACCTCGCGCGCGAGCTGGGCGGCTTCGGCATTCGAGTGAACAGCATCCTGCCCGGCGCCATCCGCGGCGAGCGGATACAGCGGGTGATCAACGCCAAGTCGGAGGCTCTGGGCGTTTCCGCCGCAGACTATGAGCGCGACATGCTGCGCTTCATCTCGATGGGCGTGATGGTGGACCCTGCCGATCTGGCCGCCATGGCGATGTTCCTCGCCTCCCCCGCCGGCCGCTTCGTCTCCGGCCAGCAGATCGGCGTGTGCGGCGATTTCCAGCATGAAGAGTGAACGTCGCTGGCTCGCCCCTCAGTTCGGTGATGCGCCCGAGGGCGGCAAACAACGGCGCAGGTAAGTCTGCGTCGGCGTCTCGAAGAAGTCGTGATCCAGTTCGTTCGGATGGATCCGCTCCGGCTGGACGAAGCCGGCGGGAGCGGTCCCGTCGGCCCGGCTCCCATCCACATCTGTCCCTAATGTTTTTGTCTCAGGTCAGGGGTGCAGCTCATCACTCTGACCCTTTATCTAACCCATTTTCTTATCCGGAACTCTCCACGCGACTAACGATAGAGTTGGCTCGCTTCTGTGGCTCCCACGTATCCATATACGGCTGGATTATCCTAAAAAACAGAGGCCCATCAGGAAGTTCTTCGCAGTGTACATAAACCAGATAATCCGGGCTTAATCCAATTCTACGCAATGTCTCCAATAGAAGAACGCCTTCTACAATTACCGGTCTTTTATCCGATATTCGATTAGATATGGTATTTCTTAGGTCAATCATTCTTTCTTGAATAAGAAAATCTTCACACATGAAAAATTTATAATAAAAATCTAGATGAACGACAGGGATAGACAAATTCCAAGCCAACCATGACGCAAGAGTCGTTTTCCCTGAACCGTCACGACCATCAATTCCAATTATACAGAATTCATCTTTCTTCTTTTTTTCCATTATAAGGCAACGCACTTCTGCGAGGGCTTTGCTATAACCGTCCAAGAGATCCGGTTCGTCTAAAACCCGTTGAATCAACCGCCGAATAAACTCTTTACAAGGAAGCGCTTGTTTCTCGGCTCGCTCCCGAAGAATATTAAGCAAACGACTCGGGATCCAGAAGTTCATCCGATTTCTCTCTCTTATCTTCCTTTTGCCCTAGAAGGTAAATGGGTCAGAGTCGATCCCTTCCCCATCGATGCGTCACCGCCCGCGTCGCAGATTTGGCGGATCACTTGAAGCGCACCCGCTCCCTCATTCTTCCCCGGCCCCTGACCGCACCCGATAGACGCAGCGCCGGTCGCCGTTCAGGAGGTGCTCCGTCCGCTGCACGTCGGCGCCGAGGACTGATCTGAACAGGGCGAGTTCGGAGCGGCAGAAGCCTTGGCAGGCGGCTGCGGCGACGCAGATCGGGCAGTGATGTTCGATCAGCAACCAATCCGCCCCGTCCTGCTCGACCGTCGCCATGTAGCCCTCCCGCGTGCGGATCGCGGCGAGGCGGCCGAGGCGATCGGGCAGATCCGTCGCCCCCGCGAGTTCCTGCGCATAGGCCTGCGCCATCGCTTGCTCGCGCGAGGCGATCACCTGATCGATGGCGGATTCGCCCAACAGCGCCCGCATCGACTGGATCAATTGGGCGGTCAGGGCGGCGTGGCGATCCGGAAAGCGGGCGTCGCCGGCGGGCATCAGTCGCCAGAGCTGGACCGGCCGCCCCACCCCGTTCGCCACGGCCTCGGCCACCACCAAGCCTTCGGCGGCGAGGCGCGTGAGGTGCTGACGCGCCGCTTCGCCGCCGATCCCGACGGCCTCGGCGAGCGCCGAGCCGCGTTGGGGGCCGGCCAGTTTCAAGCGCAGGATAAGGCGATCGGCGGTGGAGGTTGTGTTTTCCAAGATTTTACTTGTTTTATTGAAGCGACTAATTAACATAGAAATAGCTTGGAAAATAAGGGAGGGGAAGCCGCCATGGCCTGGATCGACGCGTTGGACGCTGAAAAGCTGCGCGAAAAGGGCAAGATCCTGTTCCGCTGGCAGGGCAAGCAAATCCTGGTGCTGGATTCCCCGAACGGCCCGCTGGCCTGCGCCAATCGCTGCCCGCACGAGGGCTATCCGCTCAGCGAAGGCACGCTGTCGGGCGAGCAAGGCTGCGTGCTCACCTGCAATTGGCATAATTGGAAGTTCGACCTCAGCACGGGCGAAACGCTGATCGGTGGCGATACGCTCACCCGATACCCGGCGAGGATTGAGGGCGGCCGCGTGCTGCTGGAGATCGCGCCGGTGGACCCGGCTCTGCGCGGCCGGAAGATCCTCGCCGATCTCCCCAAGGCGCTGAGTGACGAGGACCAGCAGAGGCTGGTGCGCGAGTCCGCGCGGCTGGAGCATCTGGGGCTGGATCCGCTGGACGCGGTCCGCGTCGCCATCGACTGGGCGGCGGATCGGCTGGAGTTCGGGACCACCCACGCCCACGCGGTCGCGGCGGACTGGCTGGATCTGCGCGCCCGCGCCGAGACGACCACGGACGAAG
>JBMLRS010000692.1:0-3968 GCA_049240905.1 Elsteraceae bacterium | reverse complement strand
GATCTTCCTGGTCTACTATGGCGCCGGTCAGTTGAGCTTCGTGCGCGAAAGTTGGCTCTGGCCAGTGCTGCGCGAGCCTTATTGGTGCGTGGTTCTCGCGCTCGGACTGAACTCCGGCGCCTATGTCGGCAAGATGCTGGCCGGCGCGTTGGCCAATCTGCCGCATGGACCGATCGAGGCGGCCCGCGCGCTGGGTCTGCGGCGGATGCAAACCTTGGCGACGATCCAGGCGCCACTCGTGCTGCGCGCAATCCTGCCGGCCTACGCCAACGAGGTGATCCTTACCTTGAAGGCGACCTCGTTGGCGTCGACTGTGACCTTGCTGGAGTTGACCGGTCAGGCGCGCAATCTGGTCAGCGCCACATACGCTCCTTATGAAATCTTCCTGGCCGTCGGCGCTGTCTATTTGGCGCTGAGTTTAATGATCGGGCGCGTCTTCGGATGGCTCGAACGTCGCCTGCTAATCCCCAGATAACAGAGTATTGAAAGGCCGATCCGTCCGATGCCACGGTTTCTGACCCTTGGTCCCGACACCAATCATGATTTTGCGTCTCGCCGGTATCTCGCGTTCCATGGGTGCGACATGTCCGACCTCGCCTTCGTGGAGGAGCCAGAGGAGGGCCTTCGTCGCCTGCTCTCGGGCGCGGAGGACTTTTTCATCTTGTGCAGCGTCCATCCAATGACGCCGGGCCTGCTGTGCGCCTACGCTGGACGCGCCTTCATCGCCGACGTCTTCATATCGTCGAGCAAGCCGCTCGCCTTGCTGACCCGCTCGGACGTGGCCACGCCGCGGCGGCTGGGACTGTTCGCCGCCACCGTCGGGCTAACCGCCACCGCCCGTTGGGCCGAGACCATCGTCGAAAGTGACGGAACCCTGGCGACCATCGCCGCCCGGTTGCGCGCCGGCGCCTATGATTCGGCGTTGACCTATCGCGACGTAGCGGACGCTCATCCCGGCGAATTCAGAGTGGAGGAGGAAATCGAGTCGCCGGATGACGCTTGGCTGGTTCTTTCCCGGGAACGGGTGACGCAAGGAGGCCTCGTCGCGCGACGGGACTCGATAGTCGGGCGCGCTTGCGCGGCGACGGACGTCTGAGGAAACTTCTCGACGGCAAGGGAGGGGACGGATTGCCGCTCAGCCGCCTTCAGGTCTGAAGCGTCACGGCCAACCCCAACTCCTTCGCATTGGGGATGATGAAGATCCCCAGAGGTTGCTGACGCCCGCGCACCTGGATTTCCTCGCGCCGGAAGCGGGAAAGATCGACGCCGGCGGATTGGGCGAGGGATTCGGAGACGATGAGCTGGCAGGCGTAGGTCTTGGTCAGCTCCTGCAGGCGGGCGGCGACATGGACCGGGTCGCCCACGGCGGTGGTCGTGATCGAGCCAGCGTAGCCCATCTCGCCCACGATCGCGGGGCCGGCGTGCAGGCCGATGCCGATGCGGATCGGCTGGGGCAGATCGTCCGACATCGCCTGATTCATCTGGTCCAGCTTGTCGGCCATATGCTGGGCCGCCTGCAGCGCCTGGAGGCAGGCGTCTTTCGTCTCGCCTTGGGCGCCAACCTGGGCGCCGAACAGGGCCATCACGCTGTCGCCGATGAACTGGTTCGGGAAGCCGCCGACCTCGATCACCGCGCTGCCGATGGTCTCGAAGAAGCGGTTGAGCAGGAAGACGATGTCGTAGGGCAGGCGCTTCTCCACGATCGGGGTGGAGCCGCGGATGTCGGTGAACAGGATCGCCACCATCCGCTCCCGCCCGGCGCCGCCGGGCTTGCGAGACAAAGGCGCGTCCGCCTGGATCAGGGGCGCGATGGTGAGGTCGCCATTCGGGCGCAGCTGGCAGGCGAGGCGGGTGAGGGGATCGGCGTCGACCCGGCGCAGCACCGCGCTTTCCGCCTCGCCGGGCGGCGGCTGGCCTTCAATCCCCTTCAAAATGCGCGCGCGGCAGGTGGAGCAGCGCCCGCGTCCGCCGCAAACGGAGGCATGGGGGAAACCCAACAGGCGGCTCGCGTCCAGCAGGGTCATGCCCTGCGGCAGCCGGATCGCGCGGCCGTCCGGATAGCGCACCATGACCCCGTCGGAGCGCCGCTCGCGCAGGCTGCGCAAGCCCCGCCCGGCGAAGGCCAAAAGGATCAGCGCGAGATAACCGGCCAGAAAATTGTCATGCCAGTCGGCCAGGGCTTGCTGCGCCTCGGGGCTCATGGCGGCCCGCGCGATGACCTGTTGAACATAGGCCGGATCATTGGCCAATCGCGCCACTTCGCGCCCGCCATTGGCGAAACCGATCAACGCCAACGCCGGGATCAGCGCCGCCAGAATGGCGAGCGCATGGCTCCAGCGTTGAAAATTCGGCTTGAGCCGAAGCCAGAAATAGACACCGAGGCAGCCATGGCCCCAGGTGATCACCAGAAGGCAGGCCTGCCGCACCCCCAAGGAGGGCGCGCTATGCCAGAACAGGAGCAGCAGCGGCTCATAGGTGACGACCCGGCCAAACGCCTCGAACGCCACGCGATTGGCCATCACGTGGCCCAACAGCAGGGCCGGGATTGTCAGGCCCAGCGCGAGCTGCGCCATCTCGCTCGCACGCACGCGCCGCCAGCGCCGCTCATACAGCGCCCACAGGCCCAAACCCAGATGGGTCAGAAGCGCGCCGAAGAGGATTGCGCCCCCCAGCCCGTTCATCCACAAGACCTGATTGACTCTCAGCCCCGCCTCCATCGCCGCCAGCGAGACGATCCCCAGCGCATGGTTCAGCAGATGCGAGCCGACAAAGGCGAAAAGGATTAACCCCGTCGCGAGCCGAAGGCGGCGAAGATTGGCGCGCGTGAAGAGCGCGGTCATGCGACGAGGACTATCATCGCCGACGTTTGCGTCTGATTCTGGCGCGGTCGAGAAGGGCGAGCTTCGAGTTCCTCACGCAACGCTGAGGAATTCTTTCGTTTCCGCGATCGGGGGCGCGGCGGCGGAGCGGACCCAGACTCCCAGATCCGTGAGCGCGGCGATGAGCTCCGCCAGAGACGCGGTCTTCAAAATGATGCGCAGCGATCCTTGTTCGATCAGCGATTCAACCTTGTCTCGCGCGTCGCTCAAGGAGACCCCGTGGCTGGCGAACAGGCGAATGACCGGGACCGTGCGATGGAAGCCGACGCGTTCGATTTCAAGCAGGAGATCGACGTCGAAACCGGAGGGGACGGGGGGCGCGTCCAGGATTTGCACCCGAGGTCCGAAGACCTCCCTCAATGATGATTTCTTCATAGCCCAGGGTCTCCAGGATGGCTTGAGATAGCCAGAGCAATTTCTTCGGACCTAGGTCGTTTGGCCCCAATGTCGCACCGTGCGTATGCAAGCGGGATAGGCGCATGACCGAGCCGAAAACCGACACATCCGCTATGATCTCTAGCCGACCGTCAGGCGTATCGACGATCACTGTCACGATCGGATCCGCCGTCATGTCGCTGACGATGGAGATGTTTATATCACGTTCGCTCCAAGCCATTGAAGGGCTTCATCTTCGCTAAATTTTCCCTCACCCCTTCGCGTAGCCGATCGCCGACAAGGCTTGCTTGATCTCGTCGAGGATGGCGGGGTCGTCGATGGTGGCGGGCATGGTCCAGGGTTGGGAATCCGCGATTTTCTGCATGGCGCCGCGCAGGATCTTGCCGGAGCGGGTTTTGGGCAGGCGTTGCACCACGGTCGCGGTCTTGAAGGCGGCGACCGGGCCGATGCGGTCGCGGATCAGGGCAACGCATTCGGCGGCGATCGCCTCATGCGGGCGGTTCACGCCGGCCTTCAGCACCAGGAAACCGAGGGGGGATTGGCCCTTGATCGCGTCGGCCACGCCGATCACCGCGCATTCGGCGACGTCCGGGTGGCTGGCCAGCACTTCCTCCATCCCGCCGGTGGAGAGGCGGTGGCCGGCGACGTTGATGATGTCGTCGGTCCGGCTCATGACGAAGAGATAGCCGTCTT
>JBMLRS010000691.1:0-2207 GCA_049240905.1 Elsteraceae bacterium | reverse complement strand
GGTCAAGGCGAACGGGTTCTTCGACATCTTCAGCAAGCAGTCGTTGGTCGTCATCGGCATCCTGACCATCATGGTGATCTACGTCACCATGGTGTACGGCCCGATCGCCGCCGCCCTGGTTGAGTTGTTCCCGACCCGGATCCGCTACACCGCCATGTCGCTGCCCTATCACATCGGCAATGGCTGGTTCGGCGGTCTCCTGCCGGCGACCAGCTTCGCGATGGTCGCCCAGACCGGCGACATCTATTACGGCCTCTGGTACCCGATCGTGATCGCCCTTGGCACTTTCGTGATCGGCATGTTCTTCGTCCCGGAGACGAAGGATCGCGACATCTACACCTACAAAGGGTAGACGGTCCGTCTTTGAGAGGCCCCGCTTCGGCGGGGCCTTTTTTTTGTCCGCGGCGCCGGGGTCTGGTTGCGCGCGATCTTTCACCTAGATCATTCGTGTGCTAACAAATATTTTGAGCTAAACGCTGGCCTGCGGGCCTTCGGTCAGGAAGACGAGATGGTCGCCGCCCTCTCCATGGCGCCGCGCAGCGGCGAAGAAAGACCCTATGCGTTGGAAGATCAGGTGGGCTATCTGCTCCGCCGGGCGCATCAGCGCGCGACGGCGATCTTCCTGGAGCGGATGGGCCCTCTTGGTCTGACTCCCACGCAGTTCGCCGCGCTGGTGAAGATCAGCGACGAAGGGATGGTGAGCCAGAATCATCTCGGTCGGATGACGGCGATGGATCCGGCGACCAGTCAGGGCGTGATCCGACGGTTGGAGTCGCAAGGCTTGGTGTCTCGCGCCGCCGATCCGGTGGATAAACGACGCACTCAGCTCTGCTTGACCGAGACCGGAACCGCGATGGTCGCCGACGCCAAAGCGGTCGGCCGGGAAGTCACCCGCGCGACGCTCGCCCCGCTCGACGCTGCAGAACAGGCGGCCCTGATCCGGCTGCTGAAGAAACTTGGATGATGGGATCATGACGACACAAGCCTCCGCTTCGCTCTCGCTCCGCTTTGGGCTCGCCTTCGAAGACCTCTACAGCCCCGCCGGCTTGGCCAAGCTGGATCAGGCTTTCGTCGAACGTCTGAAGACGGCGGACGTCGAGCTGTTCAATCAGCTGATGGGGGCGCGCGCCGCTCCAGAGGCGCTGGAGGACAAGGCTGAATCCACGCTGCTGATCGCGCTCGCGCCGATCGTGGAGGATTTTCTGGGACAGCTGTTCGGGGTTGAACGGGAGATCGCCGCCCTGCGCGAACGGCACAGCGACCTCGCGCCGCTCTACGCCGTCAAGCGCCTGTTCGTGCAGCGCCGCGCCGCCAAGGCCGTCAACGCCTCGACCGCCGCCGAAATCGACGGCGAGGACCTCGCCCGGCAGTTGACCCAGCTGTTCGGCGAAGCATTCACGGATGAACTGATCTTCGCCCGCCATGTCCATCGCTGGATGGCCGACGAAGCCGCGCATAAGGACGAGCTGGATCTGGCCGCGCTTTACGCCGGATGGGCGCTGTTGAGCCCCGCCGGCAAGGCGAAGCATCGCAGCGGTTTGTTGTTCAAGGCCCCGCACAAGCTCGACATGGAGCATCTGGTTCCGGTCGAGACCGAGGTGACCCATGGCGTCACCCACATGAAGCTGCCGGATCGCCAACTGCGCCATCGCGAAGGCTTCGCCCTGACTGATCAGGGAACCGACCTGCGCGGCGCGCTGGACCAGACCAATTACTGCATCTGGTGCCATGAGCAGGGTAAGGACAGCTGCTCCAAGGGCCTGAAGGAGAAGACCGGCGGCTTCAAGAAGTCGCATTTCGGCGTGCCGCTGGCGGGCTGCCCGCTGGAGGAGAAGATTTCGGAGATGAATCTCCTGAAATCACAGGGCGTGGCGCTGGGCGCTTTGGCGATGGTGGCCGTCGACAATCCGATGTGCGCGGCCACCGGCCACCGCATCTGCAACGACTGCATGAAATCCTGCATCTATCAGAAGCAGGAGCCGGTCGACATTCCGCAGGCCGAGACCCGCACTCTCAAGGACGTGCTGGACCTGCCCTGGGGCTTTGAGATCTACAGCCTGCTGACCCGCTGGAACCCGCTTCATCTGGCGCGTCCCTTCGCCCGGCCGGACAGCGGCTACAAGGTGCTGGTGGTGGGTCTGGGACCGGCGGGCTTCACCCTCTCCCACCATCTGATGAACGACGGCCACACGGTGGTCGCGGTCGAT
>JBMLRS010000690.1:0-14754 GCA_049240905.1 Elsteraceae bacterium | reverse complement strand
AGATGCAGAAAGGGCGCTGGCGGATCGGGAATGGCGAAGGGTTCGTTCTCGATCGCGATCGGCGTCGTCGTCCAAAGGGCGATCAAGCGCGCGCGGATCGCGATCGCGGCGTCGGCGTAGGGCATGGCTTGCTCCTGAAGAAGGGGGATCAGCCCTGAAGGGTCAGGCTGAAGGCGATGGCGTCCGCGCCGCGCATTTGCGGCTCCACGGCGAGCACGATGAAGCGGCGGCCGAAAACGGAGAGGCGGTCGCCCAGGATCGGCGGGCTGGGGAAGCCCGCGTCCGTCAGATCCTCAGCCGCGACGAGCGCGCGGCGCTGGGACTGCTGGGTGGGCTCGACCGCGCCCGCGGCGGCGCCTCCGCGGATCCGGCAGGGAACGACGGCGCTGGCGAGAACGGCCGGTTGCCCCGCCTCGCCGGCTGGCAGGCCCAGCCGCTCCAAGGTCGCGGGCAGGCCGGTTTGATGAATCAACGCGACGATGCGGTTCATGGGCGGTCATCCGAAGCGGCGGGGAACCAGGGCGCGGGCGACGGGCGGCAGGAAATGCGGCTGGTCCTGCCGCCAACTGCCGGAATAGAGATCGTCGGCCCGTTCCGAGGTCAGGTTCGGATCGCGCAGCCGGGCGAACCAGGCGGCCTTCACCGTCTCCAGGCAGGCGCGTTCGATCGCCTCCGGCAGATCGCGCCCGACGGCGCCGGGCAGGGTCCAGCCCCCCTCGTAATCGATCCGCCAGAGCGGCAGCTCCGTCCCGGAGCGGGCGAGTTGATTGAGTCCGGTCGCGCGCGCCGCGGTCCAATCCCAGACCCCGTCGAAGCGGAC
This sequence comes from Elsteraceae bacterium, assembly GCA_049240905.1. GTDB lineage: Bacteria > Pseudomonadota > Alphaproteobacteria > Elsterales > Elsteraceae > JBMLRS01. The sequence goes on along the minus strand of JBMLRS010000690.1, from coordinate 13,934 downwards.
CAGAGTGCCGAGCCCGGCGTCGAGCAGCTGATAGCTGGTCGACGGCAGATCGAGGTCGGCTCCGCCGAGAACGATCAGCTTCACGGCGTAGATCGCGCGGACTGGCGTGCGCGGCAGGGTGAGGAACCGGCCGCCATAGCCGCGCAGCCCTTCGATCGCGCGGGCGCGCTCGAAGGGTCGCCCGGCCCACCGCGCCAGAGCGTCGGACGCGTCGGCGATCAGCCCGTTGAGATAATCGTCGTCGGCCGCGCCGCTCAGGCGCAGCTCCGCCTTCACGCGGTTCAGCGTGGTGAGGAAAGCCATGGCGATTCCTTGAAAAATGCCAGACCAGCGACGGGTTTCCCCGCCGCTGGCGATAGCGGTTAGCCCGGCGGGTTCGGCGTCGGGCCGTTGTAGGGGTGACCCAGCAGGGCGACCGCCGCGATGTTGGCGGCGGCCGCGTTGTTCGCGGGCGTGATGGTCAGGCGCAGATAGCGGCGCGCGCCGAGATAGCCCAGCTTGCGCATCTTGTCGTCGTCATTGCCGTTGAAGCCGGCCGCGGCCAGGGTGCCGGAAAGCTGGGCGGCGGGCACCGTCGCAGCGTCCGCCAGGGCGGGATCGTTGCCATGCTGCAGCGTGACGGCGAAGGTCGCCGCCGCCGTGGCCAATTGACCGATCAGGATCACGAACGCGACGCTGTCATAGCCGCGCCGATCGATGATCTGAGAGACGAGAGGGGTGTTGTCCGCCACCGCCGTAGCCGGGCTGATCGCCCGCACGGGATGGAGGTAGGGAACGAGATCGCGCATTGAGCTTCTCCTTAAGGATCACGCGAAGCGAACGAGCTTGATGGCGTCGAAATTCACGACCGCGCCGCCGACCCGCTTGGTGGTGTAGAACTTCACGAATGGCTTGGCGGTGAAGGGGTCGCGCAGGGTGCGCACGCCGACCCGATCGACGATCTGATAGCCCTCGCGGAAATCGCCGAAAGCGAGGCTGAGGGAGCCGGTCGCGAGCGCCGGCATCTCCTCCGCCAGGGTCACCGGGAAGCCCAGAAGGGTTGCGGGCTGGCCCTGTTGAAGGCCCGGTTGCCAGAGATAGGCGTTGGTCGTGCTTTCCTTGAACTTGCGGATGCGCGCGATCACCGAGCGGCGGGTGACCCACCCGGCGTTGGACAGATAGCCGGGCTTCAACGCCGAGATCAGATCCAGCAGCACGTCGGCCGGGTTCGCGGCGGCGAAATCGCCGTTCACGCCCGTGCCGACATGCTCCAGCGTGCCCCAGGGACGATTTGCGTCCGCCGTCGCCGCGGTCGGATAGTTCAGGAAGCCGCGTGGTTGGGCCGATCCGTCGCCGATCACGAAGGCGGCGCTCTCCAGGCGCGAGAAGCGATCGGCCAGCTTGTCCGACAGCCAGGCTTCGACGTCGAGGCTGGCGTCGTCCAGCATCTGCTGGGTCGCGCGCGGCTCGGCGTACATCTCCATGACGGGAATGCGGTATTTGCCGAACTGGGCGGTGGTCGTCTCCGGCCGGTCTTCGGCCTCCGCCACCCAACCGGCGCCGATGTCGTCGCTGTCGCGCAGCCCTTCGACCGCGTCGGTGGAGATCTCCACGACATTGGCGATCCGACGGATCGTGGCGCTGTCGAAGATCCGGCGGATGATGCGGCCGCTGGAGTCCGCCGGCACCAGGTAGCCGCCGTCGGGATCGTTTCCGACGCTCAGCGCCTTCTTCTCCAGCTCCGGCAAACCGGCGTCGACGCCGCGGCGCAGGAAGCTGGCGAACGCGGCCTTGTGAGCGCGCTGGTCAGCGTTCAGGGCCTCGCCTTGCGCGAACCCGTCCTGCGGTGGGCGACGCATGGCGGTCTCCAGCCGTTCAAGCCGTTCCTTATGCTCGACCCAGCGGTCCAGTTCGGCTTCGATGCGGGCCAGCTTCTCCGACGTCTCCGCCGTGCCGGCGCCCAGGCGCTTCACTTCCTTGGCCTGGGCTTGAAGGGTTTCCTGGGCGGCGCTCCAGGTCGCCCCGATCTTATGAATGGTGTCTGTCATCGCGACGATGTCGGTCATGAAATCCTCATGCTGTGAGAGGCGGCTGCGATGGCCTGGCTGAGCGCAGCCAGACCGGCGGGGTCGACGCCCTTGACCGTCGCGACGCGCGCGGCCGCCAGGGCGGGAAAAGTGACGGGGGAGATCTCCAGCAGCTCGACGTCGAGCAGACGCCGGACGCCGCTGGCGGCGTCGCGTCCGGCGACGCGGACCCGGTAGCCGATGCTGAGGCCGCTGAGCGCGCCGAGCTTCATAAGCGCGTGGGCCTCCGCGCCGCGCCTTGTCTCCAGGCAGAGCCGCCCGACGCAGGCGAGGCCGCGCGAATCTTCACGCAACTGCTCCCAGACGCCGATCGGCTCATTCGGATCATGCTGCCAGAGCAGCGCCGGCGGCTGGCCACGCGCGGCCGATTCCTTCAGGCTGCGCGCGAAGGCGCCGCGCTCCACCCGGTCGCCCTGATCGTCGACGGCGTCGAAGATCGAGGCGTAGCCCGTGAAAAGCCCGGCCTCCCCATCGGACAGCCGAAGCGGCGTCGGGATGTCCGATCGCTTGTAATTGATCATGTTTTGTTCCCTGCTCCAGGCGCGGCGTCGCCACCGGGGACCGGCGGATATCCAACGGCCGCGCGCTTCTCGTTCACGGTCAGGAAGTCCGCCCGGTTCAGCATCGCCCAGCGCAATTGCCGGCGCGGATGCAGGGCGGAGATCGCGTCGACGTCGATCGACAGACGAAGATCCTGGCCGAAGCGCGGCGTCAGCCAGTTGTTCAGCGCGTCGCAGAGCCGCCAGACCAACGGCAGGATCGTGTGCTCCCAGAGCTCAAGACGGGCGTCCTGCCGATTGGCGAAGGTCGCCTCGCCGGGCAGCACCAGGATATGCGGCACGCCAAAGGCGCCGCAGATGTTGCGGCTGACCGCCTGCAGCATGGCGTTGAAATCCATGTCGCGCGGGCTGAGCCCCAGCTCCAGCCACTCCGCGTCGCCGCCCAGCACCAGCGGCTTGCCGGCGTGGCGCGGGGATTGGAACCGCTCCGCCAGGACCCTTTCGGCGTGGGATAAGGTCTCTCCGCCAGGATCGGTGCGGAACAACAGAGCCCCGGTCGGCCGCGCGCCATTCTGCAGCAGCGCGGCGTTATGGGCCGACGCGGCGTTGAACTGATCGATCGCCGCCGCCGCCGCGCGGAGCGGCGAGAGGCCTTGCCAATCGTCGAGCGGATGAAAATCGCGGAAATGCAGCACCAATGCCTGTCCAGTCAGCGGGTCGACGCGCCAGGACAGACGCTGCCCGTTGGCGTTGTAGCTGTAGCCCTGGGGCAGGCCTTGGGGTCCCGGCGTCACTGTCATTCGATCAGGGCGCAGGGCGTAGAGCTCGCGCGGCGGGCCATCGTCAGGCCCGACCGCCTCCAGCCAGGCGTTGCCGGCGATCTGGTGATAGGCGAAGAACGCCTCGAACAGCTCGGCGCCGCCTTGGATGGGGTTGGGCCGGGCCAACAAATCAAGCAGCGGATGCCGCGCCAGGAGTTGCTCGCGCTGGTGGAGCCGCCAAGGGGCCGAAGCCGCGCCCTTGGCGATTTCCCGGATGCAGCGGTAGGCGACGACGCACTGGACGTCGCCTTCCTCCGCCACGCTATAATCGGGGTCCGGCGTCCAGCGCGGCTGACCGCCGCCCCCGGCGGCCAGGGCCGCCCCCGCCGCCGATTGCTTGCGCGCGAACTGTCCGCGCAGCCATTCCGACCATTTCATTTGGAACCTCCGATATAGAAGAAGGGCGTCTTCACGGCGTCGGCTTCGGCGAACGCCAGCATCGCGGCGTCGGCGAGGTCGGGCGAGGCCTCGCCGCGCCGGCGCATCGCCTCCTTCGACTCGACGGCGATCCGCCCTCGGCTGTCGACCGACCAGCGCAAGCCAGTCAACTCCGCCGCCAGTTCCTTCGCCTGCGGGTCCAGCGCGATCTCCCCCTCGACGAAACGCTCGCGCAGCGCCCACCACAGCTCGGCCCGTCGGTTCACGAAACGCTCCCGCTCCTGCGCGGGCCGGGCGACGTTCACGCCAAAGGCGGGAAGGCCCTGCTCGCGCAAACGGTCAAGCACGCCGGCGCCGAGCCCGATCTCGTCGACGATCGCGGCCGCCCCGACATGTTGACGCAACGCCTGCGCCACAGCCCCCGCCACCCGCATCGTGTCGACCCCTTCCAGCACCTCCAGAACCTTGAGGCAGCTCCCGCGTCGAAGCGTCAAGACGGACCGATCGCGCCCGAAGCGCGCCACGTCGACCCCGACGCGGACCGGCTCACCCGGCGACCAGGCTCGGTTCATCGCCGCGCGCACCAGGGCTGGCGACAACAACCCGTCCCCGCCGACTTCAGGAAACTGACCTCTGACCTTGGCGAGATAGAGGGCGGAGCTTTCCCCCCAGTGGCGACGCTTGTCCGCCACCCATTCCGCGCTGATCAGCAGATCGCGAAGCGAGTCGGGAATAACCTCTCCTGTCAGGTTGGGCGTCTCGAGCGCGTCAATTGGCAGCACCTCCCAGCCAGAGCCGGGTCGACAGGCCCGGGCGAAGGCCGAGGCGGGATCGTCAGGATTGCCGATCGCGAAGAGTTTGCTTTCAGCGTTTGCAATCAAGGTTTCCGCCGCATCCCATAACGGTTGAGGAACGCCGCAAGCTTCATCGAACACAACCAGCACATGCTTGGCGTGGATTCCCTGGAAGCTGGTCATGTCGTCATCGGCCGGCTTCCGGCCGAAAGCGACCAACGCGCCGTTGATCCACCATTCGGTTCGGTTCAGCGCCCCCGGCAACTTGCCCTTGCGGTGCGCCGCGCGGATCTCTCGCCAAAGGATCGCGCGCACCTGCGCGAAGGTCGGCGCCGAGGTCACCACAAAGCTTTGGCCGGCCGGTCGGGTGGCCACCCACCAGGCGACGAGCCGGGAGGCCAGGAAACTCTTGCCCGCGTCGTGACAGCTCGGCACCGCAACCCGACGATGATCGCGCAGCGCCCTGGCGATGGTCGCTTGGCGCGACCAGAGCGTCTCTTTCAGGCAATCCGTGATGAAGGCGACGGGATCTTCGGCCCAGCGCGCGAAACCCGGCCGATTCTCCTCCAGGCGCATACGGTCAAGATCGGCGATCATGGCCGCCATCGCCAGAATCTGCGGTTTGATCGCTTCGTTCTCGATTGAGACGGTGAAGACCTCACCGTGGTTCAAGTCGGGCGAGGGCGGCACGCAGCTCCTCCACAGGCAGGTCGCTCAAGCGGCGCGGACGGATCGAGGGACGGGCGAACAATCCGCGTTCGCGCGCCAGCAGCTCCAGCGCGCGCAGGGCGATCTGCATGTCCTCTTTCTTGTTCCCCGCCGCCGATCGCTCGGCGATCTTCCTTAACTGGAAAATGATCCAGTCGCTGTCCGGCTCCTCGGGGGAGACAGGCTTGTCTTTGTCGGTCACGAAGGCCCTCCGTCGGGCGAAGACGATCACGACCGCGCCATGACGCGACGGCGGCCGGAGGATCATCGTTCAGCGGTGGATGGGTGCAACGCGGAGTTCAAGCGTTGGAAATTTCTTAACTTCCGCGTGACGCGCCGTCAAGAGGAAATTTCCTCATATTGGTGGATTTTTGAGTCGCCGCCTCTCCACCGAAACTCCGCTCGCTCTGAGCTTTGGTCAGGCAAGATCAAACGAAGCCGACAGGCGCTCGCCGGGACCAAGAATTCCGCCATTTCGGTCGATCGAGTGACGTTCGTCACTCTACGCGCGACGAGAAATCATGTAAGTTATAGGAACAAATTACCTTAAATTCGCAGGTCCGCGTGGCTCCACGGCAGGCAGTATCGACGGCGTGACCCCCGCATCCTCCCGCGATTCGAACCGAATTGTCATTAGCGCGTCGCCTGCGCCAGCGCAGGATACGGCGACGCGCCACGCGCTGAATTTCCTCTCCAAGCGCGCCATGCGGGCGCGCATGTTGAATCTCTACATCTGGCCGATGGTCATTTTCGCCGCAGTGGCGCTGGTGATCTGCGTCGACGCCTGGCTCGGCTATCGGCATGCGATCCGGGACGCCACCGCCCGCGCCCAGACGCTCGCCCGCATTCTCGACGAGCATACGGCGCGCGCCCTGGAGAGCGTGGATCTGCTGTTGCTCAGGGTGCTCGACGGTTGGGAGCCGATGGGCGCCAACGACACGACGGAGGATCCAAACCTAAGCGTCTGGCTACGGACCCAATTGCCGCCCATGCCGCATGTCCGATCCGTCGCGTTGGTGAACGCCGCGGGCAGACCGCTCGCCGACAGCGCGATCAGCGCCGACGGTTGGTTGTTGGCGGACGGGGAATATTATTTCGCTCACAAGGATCAGCAGCATCGCGGCCTTTACATCAGCGCGCCCATGCGCACCGTCCTGACGGAGCGACGCTTCATCGCTGTCAGTCGGCCGATGTTCCTGCCCGGCGGCGTCTTCGCCGGCTTGGCGGTCGCCTATCTGGAGCCGGAATATTTCACCGACATCTATCGGTCGCTCGATCTGGGATTCAGCGGTTCGATGTCGCTGTTTCGGGCCGACGGCGTGCTGCTTGCGCGTAATTCGCCGGACATGGCGGGGGTGATCGGTCGATCTTTCGCGCGCGACCCCAGCTTCCAGGCGGGTGGGCCCGCCGGACAGCGCGAGCAGGTCAGCTGGATCACCGGCGCGGACGGCGGCGAGCGCCTCACGGCGCGTCGCGCCCTCGCCGACCGGCCGCTTGTCGTGACTGTCGGGCTCGCAAGCAGCGATTTCCTCGAGGAGTGGCGTCAACGCATGGCGACGGAGGCTGCGATCGGCCTCGCCTTCGGCGCGCTGATCCTGGCCTACGCGACCTCCTCCCGTCGCCAATTGGCCCAGCGCGAGGAAATGGCGCAAGCCCTTCTCGTCGCCAAAGAGCAGGCGGACGCCGCCAACCAATCGAAGACCCGCTTCTTGGCGCATATGAGCCATGAGCTCCGCACCCCGTTGAACACCATTCTCGGGTTCGCCGAATTGATGGAGACGACGGACGCTGACGATCCCGATCGGATCCAACGCTACCGCGAATACTGCCGCGACATCCGCGACAGCGGGGAGCATCTGCTCCATTTGATCGATGATCTGTTGGATCTGTCAAAGATCGAGGCAAACCGAAAGAACCTGACGCTTGAGGTCACCGATCTCAGCATCGAGATCCGGCGGTGCGTCGACATGATGACGGCGCAGGCGATGTCAGCGAAGATTCAGCTTGAGGTCGTGTTGCCGCCCGACCTGCCTTTCTTGAAAGTGGACCGACGCTCCTTCCGGCAGATCCTGCTCAACCTTCTGTCCAACGCGCTCAAGTTCACGCTGGGGGGCGGCCGGGTTTCGCTCTCCGCCGAGTTCGACGATAGCGCCGTGCGCCTGACCGTCTCCGACACGGGCATCGGCATCCCGCAGGATCGGATCGCCTTGCTCGGCCGTCCGTTTGAAACCTTGGACGATCCTTTGCTGCATAAGCCGAAGGGCACGGGCCTTGGGCTTTCGCTCAGCACGGCGCTGGTCCAGCTCCATGGCGGGACGATGGCGATTGGCAGTGAAATCGGGGTGGGCACGACTGTGGTCGTGACCCTGCCGCGCAACGCGCTTTAGCGCGCGATCGTCAAAACCCGGGGGAAAAAGGCTGAATTAGTTCTGCGCTGTCGTGCGCACGGTTTCCGTCATCGTGATCCCCAAGCGTTCGTCGTTCAGAACGACTTCGCCGCGGGCGACAAGACGGTTGTTCACGTAGATGTCGATCAACTGGCCGAGCTTGCGATCGAGTTCGATCACGTCGCCCTTCTTCAGCTTCAAGAGCTGCTGAGCGCTCATGACCGCACGGCCCAGAACGGCGGCGATCTCGACGGGAACATTGTAGAGGGGGACCAGGGACTGCGGGCTCGCCTGCGCCCGGCTCATCATGTCCGGCGCTTCCTGAACGGCGGGGGCGAACTCTTCCAGATGCGAATCGGCGAGAGACCGCGTCATCGAACCGCCTTCATGGTCGGCCGAACGACGCAGAGTCGTGGTCATGCGCAGCAATGGATTCATCATAGCACCCTCCAACGAATATAATACCGGAGGTTAAAGTGCGACGCTAGTGGGATCGGCCAAGACTTTGAATTTGGCTCCCAGATCTTCAAGCCCAGATCATCTGGCTGTCAGGCGAAGGGAGCTAGGAGAACGCCACCCCCTCCGCCTGAACTCTAGCCTCCGCGTTTATGCGGCCTGTTGCTCGATCGTCGCGGGAGTCTGCTCAACCGTCGCGGCGGTCGGCGCCGCGCGCTGGATCTGGATGGTGCGCGGCTTCACGGATTCCGGCACTTCACGGATCAGCTCGATCACCAGCAAGCCGTTCTCGAGATTCGCCGAGGCGACGCGGACGTAGTCAGCCAGATTGAAGCGTCGCTCGAAAGCGCGCGCGGCGATGCCGCGATGGAGGTAATGCACCCCCTCCTCCGCTTTCTGCTTGCCGGTGACGACCAGGAGATTCTCCTGCTGCACCAGGTTGAGCTCGCTCTCGGAGAAGCCCGCGACCGCGATCGTGATCCGGTAGCCGTCCTCGCTGACGCGTTCGATATTGTAGGGAGGGTAGCCCGCATCCGCCTGGGCCTGACGCTGCGCGCCTTCCAGGATCGAGAAAAGCCGGTCGAAACCAACTGTCGAGCGGGTCAGCGGAGCAAAATCGATTCTCATAGCCATGTCCTCAAATGAGCAACGTGGAGACTGCAACTCGGTCGGCCGCCCATCTGGGCCGACCGATTGCGCTGGACCCGACATCGGCGTCCAACGTGATGAGACTTGGGAAGGGCGTTTCCGGGTTCAAGACACCGGAAACAAAAATATCAGCTAATTCTTGAAGCCGTCCGGATAGGCCTTTCGCCAGGCCCAAGCGCTGGCGACGATGGCGTCGAGATTTTCAAAATCGCGCCGCCAGCCGAGCAGCCGCTCCGCCTTCGCCGACGACGCGACCAGCCGCGCGGGATCGCCCGGGCGCCGCGGCGCGACCTCCGCCGGGATCGGATGGCCGGTCACCCGCCGCACGGAAGCGACCACCTCCGCCACGCTGAAGCCCAAGCCGCTGCCCAGATTGAACAGATCGCTGGGCCCGCCGTCGAGCAGCCGATCCAGACTCAGGAGATGGGCGGTCGCCAGATCCGAGACATGGACATAGTCGCGGATGCAGGTGCCGTCCGGCGTCGGGTAATCGGTCCCGAAGATCATCGCCTTCTCCGCCCGCCCCAGCGCGACGTCGAGCAGGCGCGGGATCAGATGCGTCTCCGGCCGGTGATCCTCGCCGATCAATCCTTCCGCGTCGGCCCCGGCGGCGTTGAAATAGCGCAGCGCGATCGAGCGAAGACCATAGGCCTGCTCGGCCCAATGCAGCGCCCGCTCCGCATAGAGCTTTGACTCGCCGTAGGGATTGCCAGGCTCGATCCGGCAGTCCTCGTCGATCGGATCGCGATCCGGCCGGCCGAACAGCGCAGCCGTGGAGGACAGCACGATCGGCGGCGCGCCATGCTTGGCCGCGATCTCGATCAGGTTCAGGAATTCGGCGGCGTTGTCGCGCAGATAGGTCACGGGATCGCGCATGGAGTCGCCGACGATGCTGCGCGCGGCGAAATGCAGGATCGCGCTGATCTTGTGCCGCGCGAAAACATCCGCCAGCAACGCCCGATCCGCCAAGCTTCCTTGGATGAAGAGCGCAGCCGCGGGGATGGCGTCGCGATGTCCAGTCGACAGATCATCCAGCACCAGAACCGGCCGACCGGCGCGGACCAGGGCCAAAACCGTGTGGCTGCCGATATAGCCGGCCCCGCCGGTCACCAGAATCATCGAAGTCGCGCTGCTCATGCGCCCTGTCTAGCGAACGGCGACGGCGGAATAAAGGCGTCCCTGTCAGGGCTTATATTCACCGATTTTTAAGTGATATTTCTCATGTGGTCAGGGGGCTGGATGGGCCAGCCTCCCCGCCACGTGAGAAGAGAGGACGTGATGAAAATCATCCCTTTCTTCTTCTGTCTCCAGATCCGGGTCTTTGGCGTCGCCATTGACCTGAGGATCCGGGGATAGAAGGCGCCGGGGAGAGGCCTGCAGCTCCTTTCCCCGGTTGCCTCTAAACTACCGAAAAAGGATGGGGTGGACAAGCGTTCACGAAGGATCGACCCTGCTAGCCTTCCTACCCATCAATGCAGGCCTTAAATGACCGAACGTCACGCCGTCGCCGATCTCGTCACCTTCACCGCTGCGCTGTTCGAACGGGCGGGCATGGAGGCGGAGAAGGCGCTGACCACGGCCGAGCTTCTGGTCCAGGCCGATTGCATGGGGCACACCACTCACGGCTTGGCGCTCGCCCCCGCCTATCTCCGCGATCTGGAGGCGGGCAAGATGCGCGGATCGGGCGAGCCTGAGATCATCTCCGACCGGCCCGGCGCGGTGCTGTGGGACGGCGGCTATCTGCCGGGGCTTTGGCTCACCGCGAAGGCGGTCGATCTCGGTCTGGCGCGGGTCAAGCAGCAAGGCGTGGTCGTGATCTCGATCCGGCGCAGCCATCATATCGGCTGCCTCGCGGTGTTTCTGACCCGCGCGACCGCCGCCGGCTGCCTCGCGATCGTCAGCTGCTCCGATCCCAGCGTCGCGACCGTGGCGCCTTTCGGCGGAACCAAACCGCTCTACACCCCGGATCCGATCGCGATCGGCGTGCCGACCGACGGCGATCCGATCCTGATCGACGTCAGCGCCTCGATCACCACCAACGGCTATACTGGTCGGCTGCATCGCGAAGGCAAGAAGCTGGAGCATGAATGGCTGCTGGACGCGGCGGGCAATCCCTCCAACGATCCGGCCGTTCTGTTCACCAACCCGCCGGGCACGATCCTGCCGACCGGCGGTCTCGACCACGGCCATAAAGGCTATGGCCTGGCCCTGACCGTCGAGGCGCTGACCCAGGCGCTGTCCGGCCATGGCCGCGCCGACGCGCCGACCCAATGGGGCGCCTCCACCTTCGTGCAGATCGTCGATCCCGAAGCCTTCGGCGGCAGCGCCGCCTTCCTGCGTCAATCAAGCTGGCTGGCCGCCGCCTGCCGCGCCAACCCGCCGCGTCCTGGCTTGCCGCCCGTGCGCCTGCCCGGCGACGGCGCCGCGATCAAGGCCCGCGCCGCCGCGAAGGACGGTCTGGCGCTCTACCCGGCGATCCTGGACGGACTGTCGCCCTGGGCCGAAAAATTCGGCGTCACGCCGCCCAAAGCGAACTCCTGAGCCAGGAGTTCGTAGGAGCGGCGGCGGGCGGCGGGGTCATGCGCCCAGGTCACCACCACAAGCTCCTGAACGTCCAGTTTGGCGGCCAAAGCGCGCATGCGTGAGCCCACCTCGCTGGGCCGGCCGATCAAGGCGATCTCCCGCATATGGGCGAGGCGCGCCTCGTCCGCCGCGCTGTAGGGATAGGCCAAGGCCTCCTCGACGCTGGGCAGCGCGCCCAACTCGTTGCGGTCGCGCAGCAGCCGCCAGAGCGCGCGCGAGCTGAAATGGCGCTGAGCCTCCTCCGCCGTATCCGCCGCCAGCGCCCAGACGCAGATCGCCGCATGCGGCGTCGGCCACAGCGCGCTCGGACGGTAGTTCTCGCGGTAGAGCCGCATCGCGCTCTCCACCCCCTGCCCGTCCGTGAAGAAATAGGCGAAGCAATAGGGCAGCCCGAAATGCGCGGCGACCTGCGCGCCATAGTCCGAACTGCCGAGGATCCAGGCTTGCGGCGCGAAAGGGCCTGTCGGGAAAGCGCGAATCTGGCGGAAGGGATGCGCGTCCGGCAGCGGCTGATCCGCCACCCAGGCCATCAGATCGCGCACCTGCGCCGGGAAATGATCGGCCGCGCTGTCCGCGCGCGGGTTCAAGGCGTAAGCCGTCAGCCGGTCGCTGCCCGGGGCGCGGCCCAGGCCCATGTCGATCCGGCCGGGGGCGAGGGCCTCCAGCACGCGGAACTGCTCCGCCACTTTCAGCGCGGAGTAATGCGGCAGCATGATTCCGGCGCTGCCGATCCGGATGCGCTGGGTCGTCGCCGCGATCGCCGCCATCAGGATCTCCGGCGCGGAGCCGACGATGGCCGGATGGTTGTGATGCTCCGAAACCCAGAAGCGATCGTAACCCAGCGCTTCGCAATGCTGGGCTAGCGCCAGGGTCTCGCGGATCGAGGCGTCCTGAGACCGACCGGACAGAGAGGCGGACTGATCGAGGACCGACAGCCGCATCGCGCTCACCAGCGGAAGCCGACCAGGGCGGCGGTCGGGCGATGCTCGGACCCCTCATAGAGAATGTCCAAGGCCTCCTGGCTCGGCGTCTCGCCCATGCTCACGCCCAAGGCCTGGCCGTGAATGCCGCCGGTGACGAACAACGAGTCGACGCCCGCGCCGGAGGCGCCGGCCACGTCTGTGCGCAGCGCGTCGCCCACGCCGACGATGCGGGAACGATCCTGCACGCCCAACAGCTCGAAGCAGGTTTCATAGACCGAACGGAACGGCTTGCCGTGCCAGCGCACGTTCCCGCCCAGCCCCTCATAATGCTGGGCAAGCAAACCCGCGCAAATCTCGAGCTTCTCGCCATGCACCACGATCAGATCGGGGTTGGCGCAGATCAGCTTCAGGTTCAGCCCGCGCGCTTCCGCCAGCAGCGGCATATACTGCTCCAGCGTGTCGCCGTAGTTGGTGCCGGTGCACAGGATGAAGCTGGCGTCCTTCAGGTCCATCACCCGCTCGGCGTTGATGCCGACGCGCATGCCGTCGTCCCGCTCCGAGCCGATATGGAACACCTTGTCGCCGATGTCCTGATACCAGGGATCGGTGCGCGTGTTCAGGCAGCGCCAGGCTTCCTCGCCGGAGGTCATCAGCGCGGTGTAGCGCCCCGGCGCCATGCCCATCTCGCCAAGCCGACCGGCGATCGACGCCACCTGACGCGGCGCGTTCGACAGCAGCACCACACGCTTGCCGGCGCCGATCAGGCGATCCATGCAGTCGCCGACGCCCGGATAAAGTTCGACCCCGTTATGGATCACGCCCCAGAGATCGACGATGAAGCCGTCATACCGGTCGGCGATCGCCGACACGCCTTGCAGAACCGTGTGTTTCATCAATGAAGCTCCGCCGGCTCCGGCGGCCCGAACAGCGGGCCCAGGCCGAAATCGACCGCAAAATCCAACACTTCGATCAGCCGATCCTCGTCATCCACATCGTCGACGATCAGATCAATCGCGCCGCGATCCAGCCCGCGCTTCAAGGCGCGCGGATCGCCTCTGCCCATCCGGCGGATCAGCGTGTCGGCGTCGATCTTCACGTAGCGGAAGCCCTGGGCGTTCAGATCGCTGACGAACAGATCCGGGTTGGTGATCTGATCCATCGAGAAGCGGAACCCGATCTTCGCCAGCTTGATCAATTCGCCCTGCTGCTGATTGGTCAGCTTGTAGACGTCCGCCTGCGCCATCTCGAAGATCAGATAGCTGGAGAGGTCGCGGTTGTCCTGCATGAAGCCGGCGAAATCCATGAAGAAGCGCCGATCGTTCAGGGTCTCGCCGCTGATCTTGCAAAAGAACTGCACGGGGTTCTGACGGCGACGCAGGCGACGCACCAACTGCACCGCGCGGAACAGCAGCATGTTGTCGATCGCCGCCAGCAGGCCCTCGCGCTCCGCCACGGGCATATAGCGCTCCGGCGGCAGATGGATGTTCTCCTCAACCCGGATGCGCGGCTCGCATTTGAAGAAGCGGGTGCGGCGTTGCGGCAGACTTACGATCGGCTGCAGGAACAGATCCACGCGGTCGGCGTCCAGCGCGTCGCGCACCACGTCCAGCAGGACCGCGTCGTCGTTCAGATCGAGGCTCGCCCTCGACATCGCCTCCTCATCGTCGTCG
>JBMLRS010000689.1:0-2461 GCA_049240905.1 Elsteraceae bacterium | reverse complement strand
GATCGTCACGCGGCCGCCATTGGGGGTGAAGCGCACGGCGTTGTCGATCAGATTGCGGAACACGTTGGTCACCCGCAGTTGATCGACCATCGCGTCGTCGAGGATCGGCGGCACGTCGACCTCGATCACAATGTCGCGCGCGTCGGCCTGGGTTTGGGCGATCTCCACAGCCGGCTCGATCACGTCCAGGATCGGGGCCGGGGCGATGGACAGCGCGATCCGCCCGCTCTCCAACCGGGAGAGGTCGAGCAGGTCGTCGATCATCGACTCCAGCCGTTCGCATTCGCCGCGCGCGGCGTACAGCAGATCCGCCTGCTTCTCCGTGATTGGGCCGACCACCTCCTCCACGCAGAGATGCACGGCCATGCGCAGGGAGTTCAGCGGCGCGCGGAACTCATGCGCGACCGTCGCCATCATGTCGTTCTTGATGTCGTCGAAGAGACGCAGGCGCGTGACATCCTGGAAAACGATGGTCCCGCCGACGATCCCGGCGCCCGCCTCATAGACCGGCGTCGCGCGCGGCAGCAGGAAGAACTCCTCGTTCCCGCGCGCCACCCGCATCGCCTCGCCGAAGCTCTTGATCGCGACCGGACCCTTGCCGCTCAGCACGTGATCGGCGAGGTCGCGGATCGTGCTCACGATCTCGGGCGCGACGTTGGCGAAGGGGTCCTTGCCGGTCACGTTCGCGGGCATTCCCAGGATGTTGGCGGCGGCGACGTTCACTGTGGTCACATGCCCGTCGATGCCCACCACCAGCACCGGATCAGGCAGGCTGTCGATCGCCGACATCAGGGCGAGTTGGGCCTGCAGCAGTTCGCCCAGCGAGCTCTGCCGGTAATCCTCGATGCGCTTGGCCATCTGATTGAAGTCCTGCGCCAGCTTGCCGATCTCATCGGTCGCGCCGATCTCCGCCCGCGCCTTCAAATCGCCGCCGCCGATGCGCCGCGCGGCTTCGCCCAACGCGCGCAGGGGCCGCAGCACGCGGCTGGTCAGCATGATCGACAGGTAGGTGCCCAGCGCGAAGGCCGCGATCGCTGTCGCGACCATCAGGCCAGTGACGCGCGCCCCGGTGCGCTCGATCTCGTCGTTCTTGCGCAGCAGGTCATCCTGGTTCAGCGCCAGGATCTGGCCGGCGGTGCGCCGGATCTCCGCCACGCAGGGCTCCATCTCGGCGAAATAGCGCTGGCGGCGCGCCTCATTGTCCTCCGCGTCGAGGAAGTCTTTGAACAGGGCGCGCCATTCCGCCCAGCGGCGGGTCAGCGCCAGCAGGCTGCCGTCTTCGTTGGCCGGTCTCAGCGACTGTATCTGCTCCTGCAACGCCTGTTCGAACACCGCTTCATAGGCGCGCGCTTGCAGCAGGCCCATCTCGCGTTCGCCGGCCAGGATCAGCAAGGCCGCGCCGTCGATCCGCTCGACCGCCTCGGTCATGCGCTGCAAGGTCAGCACCGTGCGGTAGCTTTGATTGAGCACTTGCCCTGACTCGCGGGTCAGGGTCGTGACCGTCCAGATCGCGATCAGCCCGACCAGCGCCAGCACCGCCCCGATCGGCGCTTGAGACAGCAGCAGCTTGTTGCGCAGCATCATGGCCGGTCACGCCTCATCGAAGGAGACGATGTGAAGGTCGAAGCCGTCAGCGGCCTGCACCAGGCGGCTCATGGTGGAGCTGCGGAAATAGCGCATGAGGCCGGTGTCGTGCGACCGGCCAATCAGGATATGCGCCACGCGATGGCTCTGCGCGAACTCCAGCAGGGCGGCGACCACGTCCCGACCCTTCAGGCGCACGACCTCCGCGCCCAGTTCGCCCGCGCGCCGGATGCTGTCGTAAAGATGGCGCTGAACGGCGGCGTCGATCCGCTCCGGGCTGTCGGCCGGGGTCTCCACGAACACCACGAACCAGTCGGTGTTCAGCCGTCCGGCCAAGCGCGAGCCGCGACGCAGCAGCACCTTCGCGCGCTGCTGATCCGCCGGGAGGCAGACCATGACCCGGCCGCTCGCCTGCGAACTGGCGCTGCGGCTGTCGGCGGCGGCGCGCGCGCGGGTTTCGGCCGAGCGATCGATGCTCTCCGCCACCTCGCGCAGGGCCAATTCGCGCAGCGTCGACAAATTTTCCGCCTTGAAGAAATGCTCCAGCGCCCAGCTCACTTTCTCCGCGGGATAGATCTTGCCGGCGCGCAGGCGGTCCTGCAGATCCTCCACCGACAGGTCGAGGTTCACCACCTGATCGGTCTGCTTCAGGAAGCTGTCCGGAATGGTCTCCCGCACGGTGACGCCAGTGACGCGCTCCACCAGATCGTTCAGGCTCTCCAGATGCTGGACGTTGAAGGCGCAGATCACGTTGATTCCGGCGTCGAGGATCTCGAGGACATCCTGATAGCGGCGGTGGTTGCGGCAGAGCGGGACATTGGTGTGCGCCAGTTCGTCGACGATCTCTCGTTCGAAGTCGGTAACGAGATCGCCGGAC
>JBMLRS010000688.1:0-3279 GCA_049240905.1 Elsteraceae bacterium | reverse complement strand
AGGTGTGGAGACGCCTGTCTTGTTCCTCACCTCGCATGGCGATCCGATCTATGAGGAGCTGGCGCTTGGCCTTGGCGCGATCGACTTCGTAGACAAGACGCGCAGCCCCTCGATCATCTTGAAGCGACTCGCTCTGGTGCTGGAGGGGTCGAAGGGCGCGGCGATCGCGCCGGGCGGAAGCGCGGCGGAGACGATCCGGATCGGCGCGCTGGAGCTGTCTCCGGACAGCAAGCGCGCGACCTGGCGCGGAACCCCGGTCCCGCTGAGCCTGGGCGAGTATGAAGTGGTGGCGGCGCTCGCGGGCCGCGCCGGGGCGGACGTCTCCTATCGCGAGTTGTATGACGCTGTGCGGGGCGACGGCTTCTTCGCCGGACAGGGCGAGGAAGGCTATCGCGCGAACGTCCGGGCGATGATCAAGCGCATCCGGCGCAAGTTCGCCGATCTGGATCCGGACTTCGCCGCCCTCGACAACTATCCAGGCTTTGGCTACCGCTGGCGCGGAGAGGCGTGAGATGACCGGCCGCTTCGCCCGCTCCCTGCGCGTGCAGTTGAACGCGTTGGCGCTGATCTTCCTGGCCCTGCCCTTCCTGCTCTATTCCGTGTTCAACGCGGCCGATCGCGAAAAGCGCGACTTGGTGCTGAGCGCAATTCGCGAGAACGGCCTGCTGATCGCCCAGGCGCTGGCCCCCACCCTTCAGACCCTGAGCCCCGCGGATTTCGGAGCGCTGCCGGCGGCGCTGGCGCGGTTCCACGCCGACCAACGCAGCGTGAAGCTTCTGTTCAAGCCGAACGGGACGGTCGGCCAGAGCGGATTCTTCTATGTCGCCTCTTCGCCGCCGACCGCGCCCGAGGCTCTGGGGGCGGAACGCCAACTTCTGGCGGATCTGGGCGTGCTGGACCGGCTGTCGGAGAGCTGCGTCGGCAACCAGCCGCTCAGCGATAGCGTCAAGACGCCGGGGGGCGCGGTGGAAGGCGCGCGCGAGGTGCTGACCTCCGTCTCGCCGGTGCGGAGCCCGGCCGGATGCTGGGCCGTGGTGGCCGCGATCGATCAGCGCGCCGCCTTCGGCCTGATTGACGAGCGCGCCTATTGGATGCGGCCGGAAAGCCGGATCGCGCTGGGGATCTACGCCGGCGTCGCGCTGCTGGCGGTGGGGATCTTCGTCAGCCTGCGCGCCAACCTGTCGAAGCTGACCCGCGCCGCGCAAGCCGCCGAACCGGGCGAGAGCTTCGAACAGGCGGTGGCGATTCCGGAGCTTCGCCCGATGGCGCGCGAGTTCGACCGCATGGTCGCCCGCCTGAAAGGGGCCGCAGCCCTGCTGCGCCAATCGGCGGAGGACAACGCGCACGCCTTCAAGGCGCCGATCGCGGCGATCCGCCAGTCGATCGAACCGCTGCGCGCGGTCGCCGTCGAGGATACGGCCAGCGGCAGGGCGCTGGGGGCGATCGCCGCCTCGCTGGATCGGCTGGACGGGCTGGTGCGGTCCGCCCGCCGGCTGGACGCGGCGGCGGCGGAGCTGCTGGAGAGCGAGCGCGCCTCGATCGACCTCTCCGCCCTGGTGGAAGGCTTCGCGGCCGACTATCAGACGATGATCGCCCCAAAGGCGGTCAAGCTGGCGGCGGAAGCGGCCCCCGCCATCCGGCTCCCCGTGGACGGCGATCTGGTGGAGACGATTCTGGAGAACCTGGTGGAGAACGCCGTCAGCTTCTCCGCGCCGGGCGGCGCGGTGACGGTTCGTCTGGCGCAGGAGGACGGCGCGGTGCGCCTGGAGGTGCTGGATCAGGGGCCCGGCGTGCCGGAGGATCGCCTGTCGAAGATCTTCGAGCGCTACTACTCCGACCGGCCGCAATCGGCCGAGCCGCAGGCGCATTTCGGCGTGGGCCTGTCGCTGGTGGCGCAGAACGCGGCCGCCTTGGGCGGATCGGTCTCCGCGGCGAACCGGGCCGGCGGCGGCTTGATCGTGACGGTGATTCTGCCCCTGGCGGGTTAGGAAGCCGCGAAGAAAACTTTCCCACCGAGGTTGCGCCGCGCGAATTCGCCATGTCATAGCGATTCCAGTCAGAGGGAATCGCGACATGGATTATCTGTTGGCGCGCCTGAAGGCGTCGCTGGGTCAATTGCCGCCGACCGCGCGTCGGATCGCCAGCGCGATCATCGACGAGCCGGAAAAAGTGATCCGCATGTCCGTCAGCGAGCTGGCGGAGGCGGCGCAAGCCAGCGAAGGCAGCGTGATCGGGCTTTGCCAGCAGCTGGGCGCGAAGGGCTTCGCGGAGCTGAAGATCGCCATCGCCCAGGAGATCGCGGCCGGCCAGTCGCTGCTGCATGAGGATGTGGTCGCCAGCGACGATTCAGCGACGATCGCCCGCAAGATCGCCGCCAGCCACAGCCTGGCGATCGAGGACACGATCAAGGTGCTGGATCCCGCCGCAGTCGATCGCGCGGTGGCCTTGATGGTGGCGGCTGATCGGCTGGAGTTCTTCGGCGTCGGCACCGCCGCCCCGATCGCGGAGGATGCGGCCTATCGCTTCCTGCGGCTGGGCGTTTCGACCAAATGCGTGACCGATTCCCACGCCCAGGCGGTCAGCGCCGCCTTCACCGGGCCGAAGGTGGCGACCATCACCATCTCCCATTCCGGCCGGACGCGCGAGACCATCGCCTCCACCCGCCTGGCGAAGGAGGCCGGGGCCAGCACGATCTGCGTCACCAACTACGGCAAATCCGCGCTTCAGCAGTATTGCGACGTGGTTTTGTTCACCGCCGCGCAGGAGACCAAATACCGGATGGAGGCGCTGTCGAGCCGGGTCGCCCAGATGGTGGTGATCGACGTGCTCTACGCCCGCTTCGCCACCGAGCGCTGGTCGGAATCGCTGGACGCGATCAAGACATCCTACGACATCCTCTCGACCAAGCGGGTCGATCCGACGGCCGGACGCTAACCGGCGCCGTAGAGCGCGTCCAATTCGGCGGGGGAGACCGCGCCCGCCGGACGATCCAGCATGATCCGCCCCGCCTGCATGGCCACGATGCGGTCGGCGTAGCGCAAAGCGAGATCGGTCTGATGCAGGCTGCACAAAACCGCGACGCCATGCCGGCGAGCGGCGTCGCGTAGCGCCTCCAGCACGGTTTCCGAGGTCGCCGGATCCAGGCTCGCCACCGGCTCGTCCGCCAGCAGCACCCGGCATTGCTGCGCGATCACCCGGGCGATGGCGACGCGCTGCTGCTGCCCGCCGGACAGGCTGTCCGCCCGCTGATAAGCCCGCGACAGCAATCCCACACCATCC
>JBMLRS010000687.1:0-1206 GCA_049240905.1 Elsteraceae bacterium | reverse complement strand
TCACCGCCAGCACCACCGCGCGCGCTTGGCTGCCGGGTTCGAACAGGGCGACCGGCAAGGGGCGGCGCGTCAACGCCAGCCGGTCGCGCGAGGCGATCCACACCATCGGCTCGCGCCGCAGCAACTGCCCCTCGCCCCGCGCGCGGGTGACGATCGCCAGATCGATCTCCCCCGCCTCGATCTGTGGGATCAAGCTGGTGGACTGCGCGCAGACCACTTTGATCTCGACCCGCGGGCAGAGCAGCCCGAAGCGCCGCAGCACCGGCGGCAGAAGATGGGTGATGTAATCATCCGGCGCCCCGATCGTGATCGAGCCTGCGATTTCAGGCCGACGCAGCGCCGCGACCGCCTCGTCATGCAGCAGCAGCAGGCGGCGGGCGTAGGCCTCCAGCTCCTCGCCGGCGCGGGTCAGCGCCAGATTGCGGGTGTCGCGCGCGAACAGCGGAGCGCCGATCTCCTGCTCCAGCCGCGCGATCTGCGTGGACACCGTCGCCGGGGACTTGTGCACGACCTGCGCCGCGCGCGTGAAGCTCATCGCGTCCACGGCGGCGACGAACGTGCGGAGCAGCGTATGGTCGAGACGCATGACTCTTCCATTTTTCCAAATAGTCTCTTCATTTTATATTGCTTGTCCGGATAATCAATCTGGCTTTCGCTGCCTCGCGACGCCCACGGCGAGGATGACGGAAGATGAATGGCGGAACCCAGGGCGCGCTGGGCGTGGCGGCGGCGCAGCTGATCCTCGGCACGCTCGGTGTCTGCGTGGTCGAGAGCGGCGCGGATAGCCTGTCGGTCGCGTTCTATCGCTGTCTGTTCGCGGCGGCGGCGCTGGGGCTCTACGTCGCGCTCCAGCGCGACCTGTCCGCCGCGCGCCGCCCGCCGTTGAATCAACTGGGTCCGGCGATCGCGAGCGGCCTGCTCATGGTGGGCAACTGGCTGTTGTTCTTCGAGGCGATCCGCGGCGCCGGGGTGGCCCTCGCGACGATCGCCTTCCACGTCCAGCCCTTCTTCGCCCTGCTGCTGGGAGCGGCGATCTTCCGGGAGCGGCTGAGGGCGGCGACCCTCGCCTGGATCACGCTGGCTCTGGCCGGCCTCGCCCTCTCCGCTGGCCTGGGCGAGGGGGCGGCGGCGCTGGACCGGGCGCAGGGCTATGGCGTGGCCTGCGCGCTGGGCGGCGCCCTGCTCTATTCCCTGGTTCTGATCATG
>JBMLRS010000686.1:0-4490 GCA_049240905.1 Elsteraceae bacterium | reverse complement strand
TGAAGGTCGGCATCGGACCGGGCTCGATCTGCACCACCCGGATCGTCGCCGGCGTCGGCGTGCCGCAATTGACCGCCGTGTTGGACTGCGTCGAAGCCTGCCGCGAGCGCGGCATTCCCGTGATCGCCGACGGCGGCATCAAGTTCTCCGGCGATCTGGCCAAGGCGATCGCCGCTGGCGCGAATTGCGCGATGATCGGCTCGCTTTTGGCCGGAACGGACGAGAGCCCGGGCGACGTCTATCTCTATGAAGGCCGGTCCTATAAGTCCTACCGCGGCATGGGCTCGGTCGGCGCGATGGCGCGCGGCTCGGCCGATCGCTATTTCCAGGCCGAAGTGAACGACACGCTGAAGCTGGTGCCGGAAGGCATCGAAGGCCGGGTCGGCTACAAGGGCCCGGTCGGCAATGTGCTGCATCAGCTGGTCGGCGGCCTGCGCGCGGCGATGGGCTACACCGGCAACGGCACCATCGAAGACTTTCAGCGCAACGCTGAATTCGTGCGGATCACCGGCGCGGGCCTGCGCGAAAGCCATGTCCACGACGTGCTGATCAGCCGCGAAGCCCCCAACTATCGGAAAGAGGCGTGACCTCGAAGAAATGACGCCAGGAGCGCGCCTGCAGGCAGTGGTTGAACTGCTGGAATCCTTGGGCAAGGGGGGCGCGGCCGATGCGGTCGCCGCCAATTACTTTCGCGGACGCCGGTTCTTCGGCTCGAAGGACCGAGCGGAGGTCGCCCGCCGTTATTACGGGCTGCTGCGCCGCCGCGCCCGGCTGGGCTGGTGGATCGATCATGTGCTGGAGCGCCCGGCCGACGCGCCGCCAGCCCCCGCGCGTTTCTGGGTGCTGGCCGATCTGATGCTGACCGATCGGCGCGACGCCAGCGCCGCCTATGAAATGTTCGACGGCGGCCCCTACCGCCCGGCCGCGCTGTCCCGCGCCGAACGGACCTTGGTGGAAGCTCTGCAGCGTCAGCCGATCGACCATCCGGACATGCCGCGCGCCGTGCGTCAGGAACTGCCGGAATGGATCCTGCCGGATCTCGACAAGCTGTTCCCCGGCGACGAGGCGGAGATCGCGGCGCTGAACGTCGAAGCGCCGCTGGATCTGAGAGTCAATCCGCTGTTGACCAATCGGGAGGAGGCGCAGGCCGCCCTCACCGCGGCGGAAGTGGAGTGCGGGCCCACGGCCCTGTCGCCGCTCGGCCTTCGGGTCAAAGGTCGCCCCGCGCTGGGGCATCTGCCGCCGTTCCAGAAGGGCATGATCGAGATCCAGGACGAAGGATCGCAGATCGTGGCGCTGCTGGCCGACGCGCGGCCCGGCTACGCCGTGATCGATTACTGCGCCGGGGCAGGGGGAAAGACCCTCGCGCTCGCCGGGCAGATGCAGAACAAGGGCCGCTTGATCGCCTGCGACATCTCCGCCCAACGGCTGGAGCGCGCGGTGCTGCGCCTGCGCCGCGCCGGGGTCCATAATGTCGAGCGTCGTCCGTTGGACGATGAATCGAAGGGCTGGCTGAAGCGGCAAGCCGGCCGGTTCGACCGGGTGCTGGTGGACGCGCCCTGCAGCGGGACCGGCACCTGGCGGCGCAACCCTGACATGAAATGGCGCATCGGCCCGACCGACGTGGCGGAACTGACCGCGCTGCAGACCGAGATCCTGGGCAACGCCGCCAAGCTCGCCAAACCCGGCGGGCGCGTGATCTACGCCACCTGCTCGCTGCTGACGGT
The DNA here is from genome assembly GCA_049240905.1 of Elsteraceae bacterium. GTDB lineage: Bacteria > Pseudomonadota > Alphaproteobacteria > Elsterales > Elsteraceae > JBMLRS01. The sequence continues at coordinate 2,763 of JBMLRS010000686.1, read as the reverse complement.
GGAGAATGAAGGGGTGGTGGAGGCCTTCCTGGCCGCCCATCCCGATTTCTCGATCCTGCCCGTGCCGGAGATCTGGGGCGAGACCGTCGGCGGCGTCTGCCCCGTTCCCGGACCTTTCCTGCGGCTCTCCCCCGGCGCTCATGGCACCGACGGGTTCTTCGCCGCCGTTCTGACCAAAGCCGCCGCCCAAGCAAGCGCCCCTGCGGCGCAGGCCCCAGCTTCTCAAGGAGCCCCATGACCGACCGTATCCTGATCCTCGATTTCGGCAGCCAGTTCACCCAGCTCATCGCCCGCCGGGTGCGAGAGTCAGGGGTTTATTGCGAGATCATGCCGTTCCATACCGATCAGGCGAGGATCAAGGAATACAATCCCAAAGCGATCATCCTCTCTGGCGGCCCAGCCTCGGTGACCGAAAGCGACACGCCGCGCGCGCCGGATCTGGTGTTCGAGATGGGGCTGCCGGTCCTGGGCGTCTGCTACGGCGAGCAGGCGATCTGCGCCCAACTCGGCGGCGAGGTGGAGGCGGGCCATCACCGCGAGTTCGGCCGCGCGGAGGTCGAAATCACCGGGACTTCGCCGCTGTTCGACGGCGTCTGGAAGCCGGGTGAAAAACATGTCGTCTGGATGAGCCATGGCGACAAAATCACGAATATCCCGGAAGGCTTCCATCCGATCGCGATCAGCAACGGCTCGCCGTTCGCCGCCATCGCCAATGAAGCCCGCAAGATCTACGGCGTGCAGTTTCACCTTGAGGTGGTGCACACCCAGAATGGCGCGGCGATCCTGGAGAATTTCGTCAAGCGCATCGCCGGTTGCGCGGGCGACTGGACCATGGCCGCCTTCAAGACCGCCGCGATCGCCCGGATCCGCGAGCAGGTCGGCCCGACCGGCCGGGTGATCTGCGGCCTGTCCGGCGGGGTGGACAGCACCGTCGCCGCCGTTCTGATCCATGAAGCGATCGGCGAACGGCTGACCTCGGTCTTCGTCGACACCGGCATGATGCGCGAGGCCGAGGCGGAGGAGGTGGTGACCCTGTTCCGCGACCATTACAATATCCCGCTGGTCCACAAGAACGCGAGCGACCTGTTCCTCAGCAAGCTCGACGGCGTCTCCGACCCCGAGCAGAAGCGCAAGATCATCGGCTCCGCCTTCATCGACGTGTTCGAGGAAGCCGCGAAGAGCGTGGGCAAGGTGGATTTCCTGGCCCAGGGCACGCTCTATCCCGACGTGATCGAGAGCGTCTCCCCGCTGGGCGGGCCGAGCGTGACCATCAAGTCGCACCATAATGTCGGCGGTCTGCCCGAGCGCATGCGGATGAAGCTGGTGGAGCCGCTGCGCGAGCTGTTCAAGGACGAGGTCCGCGCCCTTGGCCGCGAACTGGGTCTAAGCGAGAAGCTGGTCGGCCGCCACCCGTTCCCCGGCCCGGGATTGGCCATCCGCTTGCCCGGCCCGATCACCCGCGAGGCGCTGGATGTGCTGCGCAAGGCGGACCGGATCTATCTGGAAGAGATCCGATCAGCCGGCCTCTACGACAAGATCTGGCAGGCCTTCGCCGTGCTGTTGCCGGTGCGCAGCGTCGGCGTGATGGGCGACGGCCGCAGCTACGACAAGGTTTTAGCCCTGCGTGCGGTGACCTCGACCGACGGCATGACCGCCGAAAGCTACCCCTTCGAACACAGCTTCCTCACCCATGTCGCGACCCGGATCATCAACGAGGTGAAGGGGGTTAATCGCGTGGTCTACGACGTGACCTCGAAGCCGCCTGGCACGATCGAGTGGGAGTGAGGGGTGCAGGCGGCTGAGGCGAAGGGACCGCAATCTCACGACAACAGCTGGGTCGGCACGCCCAGCGCTGGACCGGCGTTCGCCAGCCGATGGTCGAGCGTATGCAGCGTCGCGCCGTGATCGGCGGCGATCGCCAGATGCAGGGCGTCCCCTGCGCGAAGTCCCAGCTCATGCCTATCTACGAACGTCGCCGCGCCGAGGAAATGCGCGCTCGTCACCGCGACGACGGTGAGGCTCTCCTTCGACAGCTTGTTGAACATTGAGAGGGCGGCTGCGCGCTGGTCCAGGCTGATCGCTCCAGTCCGCAGCTTGATGGCCAAGGCGGAGGAGAGCTCCGTCCTGGTCCAGGCGCTGATCAACAGTTGTTCCGGATCCTGCGCTGACAGCCAGTTCTGCGTCTGCGCCGTCATAGCCTCACTGGAGAGCGCTGCGACGATCAGCGACGTGTCGAGGTAGATCATCAATAGCGATCGCCGTCCCGCATCGACCGGACAAGATCGGCGGCGCTGACCATCGATTCGGACATACCCGACGTCAGGGATCGGAGAGCGGCGGCGTCGATGCGCTTCCTAGGCTTTTTCAACGGCGTCAGCAGCGCTACGGACTTGTTGCGACGCGTGATCTCGATGGATTCGCCTAATTCCACGCGATCCACAAGTTCGCTCAGATGCGCCTTTGCGTCCGCAAGATTGACCATAGCCACCCCCTGCCTTCTGACCATCTAGATGGTCATATAACCGATTGACCTCAACAAAGACAGGGTTCAGTCGTGGCGGTTTGGTTGGCGATCATGGGCTGCGTAACCATTTGGGAGGCCGTCTGTTAGGGACGCGACGGCGGTTGCGCTCGCCCCCTGATAGCGATCAGAAGGCCTGTCGTCACCAGGGCGAGGCCGCCTGCTTGCCACAGATTGGGCCATTCGCCGGTCACGGGGATGCCGATCAGGATGGCCGCCCCGGGCACAAGGGCTGGAAACAC
>JBMLRS010000685.1:0-14245 GCA_049240905.1 Elsteraceae bacterium | reverse complement strand
CCGGCCAGAGCGGTCGACGCCTGCGGCGCGCGGCGCACGGCGACATCGCCGCGATCGTCGCCCCCGGCGAAGGCCATGTCGCCCTGATAGTCCTCGCCTTCCGCCTGTTGCGTGCGGAACTCGATGCGCGCCAGCACGCCGACCGTGGTCTCGCGCAGCTTGCTGAGCATCGCCTCGAACATTTCGAAGGCTTCTTTCTTGTACTCGTTCAGCGGGTCGCGCTGACCATAGGCGCGCAGCCCGATGCCCTGGCGCAGGTGGTCAAGCGCGAGCAGGTGATCTTTCCAGCCCTGGTCGAGAATCTGCAGCAGCAGGCTCTTCTCCGCCATCCGCATCATCTCTGGCCCGAAATTGGCGGCCTTGCCGGCCATCAGGCGATCCACGGCGTCGGTCAGGCGTTCCAGGATCTCGTCGTCGGCGATGCCTTCTTCCTTGCCCCAATCGACGATCGGCAGATCCATGCCGAAGATCCGCTGCACTTCGGTCTGCAGCTCCTCGGTGTTCCACTGTTCGGAATAGGCGTTCTTCGGAATGCAACGGGCGACCAGATCGCCGATCACCTCCGCGCGCATGTCGGCGATGGTGTGGGCGATGTCAGGCGCGTTCATGATTTCGCGGCGCTGCTCGTAGATCACGCGGCGCTGATCGTTCATGACGTTGTCGTATTTCAGCAGGTTCTTGCGCACTTCAAAGTTGCGCGCCTCGACCTTCTGCTGGGCCTTCTCGATCGCCTTGTTGATCCAGCTATGGACGATCGCCTCGCCTTCCTTCAGGCCCAGACGGCGCAGCATGCCGTCCATGCGCTCCGAGCCGAAGATGCGCATCAGATCGTCTTCGAGCGACAGGAAGAACTTCGAAGCGCCCGGATCGCCCTGACGGCCGGAGCGGCCGCGCAGCTGATTGTCGATGCGGCGGCTTTCATGCCGCTCCGTGCCGATGACGTAGAGGCCGCCGGCGGCGCGCACCAGTTCGCGGGCTTCGTCGATCTCCTTGCGGATCTCGGCGATGCGCTTCTCCCGGATCGCGGGATCGGTGACGTCGGCCAGATCGGTGCGCACGCGCATGTCGAAATTGCCGCCGAGCTGGATGTCGGTGCCGCGGCCGGCCATGTTGGTGGCGATGGTGACCGCGCCTGGCCGCCCGGCCTGCGCGATGATCGTGGCTTCCTGATCGTGGTAGCGCGCGTTCAGCACCTGGTGCGGGATCTTCTTCTTCTTCAGAAGCTCGGACAGCACCTCCGACTTCTCGATCGACACGGTGCCGACCAGAACCGGCTGCTTGCGGGCGATCGCAGCTTCGATCTCGGTCGCGATCGCGTTGTTCTTCTCGGCGGCGGTGCGATAGACCTCGTCGTCCGCGTCCTTGCGGGAGACCGGCACGTTGGTCGGCATCTCGACCACGCCGAGCTTGTAGATCTCCTCGAACTCCGCCGCTTCCGTGGAGGCGGTGCCGGTCATGCCGGCAAGCTTGGGATAGAGGCGGAAATAATTCTGGAAGGTGATCGAGGCGAGGGTCTGGTTCTCGACCTGGATCGTCACCTGCTCCTTCGCCTCCAGCGCCTGATGCAGGCCATCGGAATAGCGCCGGCCCTCCATCATGCGGCCGGTGAACTCATCGATGATGATCACCTTGTCGGACTTCACGATGTAGTCGACGTCCCGGGTGAACAGCTTGTGCGCGCGCAGCGCCTGGGTGGAGTGATGCACCAGGGTGACGTTCTGGATGTCGTACATCCCGCCGCCCTTCAGCATCCCCGCTTCGTTCAGCAGCTGTTCGATATGCTCCTGCCCGGCTTCGGTCAGGGAGACCGTGCGCTGCTTCTCGTCCTTCTCGTAATCCTCCGGCAGCAGGCGCGGGATCAGCTTGTCGACGGCGCGATAAAGCTCGGAGCTGTCCTCGGCCGGGCCGGAGATGATCAGCGGGGTGCGCGCCTCGTCGACCAGGATGGAGTCGACTTCGTCGACGATGGCGTAGTTGAAGGGCCGCTGGACCATCTCCTCCAGCGAGAACTTCATGTTGTCGCGCAGATAATCGAAGCCGAACTCGTTGTTGGTGCCGTAGGTCACGTCGGCGGCGTATGCGGCGCGGCGCTCCGCGTCGGAAAGCCCATGGACGATGCAGCCGACGCTGAGGCCGAGGAAGCGATAGACCTGCCCCATCCAGCTCGAGTCGCGCTCCGCCAGATAGTCGTTCACGGTGACGACATGGACGCCCTTGCCGGAGATCGCATTGAGGTAGACCGGCAAGGTGGCGACCAGGGTCTTGCCTTCGCCGGTCTTCATTTCGGCGATCTTGCCGTCGTTAAGCACCATGCCGCCCATCAGCTGGACGTCGAAATGGCGCTGGCCGAGCGTGCGCTTGGCCGCCTCTCGCACCGTGGCGAAGGCTTCGGGCAGGATGTCGTCGAGCGTCGCCCCGCCGTCGAGCCGGGCGCGGAATTTGGCGGTCTGGCCGGCCAGATCGGCGTCGGAAAGAGGCGCTATCTGCGCTTCAAGCGCGTTGATCTGAGCGACGCGAGCCTGAAGCGACTTGACCACGCGATCGTTGGCGGTGCCGAACAGGCGCCGAGCAAGCGCGGCGAACATGAAAACCTCAACGGTTCTGGAAGGGGGCTTAACGGTTTCAAAAGACGCGCGAAAACTAGCATGAGCGCGACGCAGACGTAAGCGCGCCCGGCCTCGCTGTCAATGCGAGCCTGTTGGGCGCGCCCGTCGGGACGAGCCTATGACGGCGGCGGCGGCGGCGTCCGCCGCCCCGTCCTGGACCCGCCGCCTTAAACCGACGGATCGCGGGGTTTTCCCATGATCCGCCAGACCATCGGCTCGAACGCCTCCATCGGCATCGTGTCGAAGTTCGGATCGAAGGCGGGCTGATCATATTTCTCGCAGAAATCCGCGCATGCCTGGAAATAAGGATGATCGCGGTAGCGGTCGCGCGCGTCGCGGTCCTTGCCCTGATGGTGGAAGTAGTAATAGCCCTGGAACAGGCCGTGGTGGCGCACCACCCACAGGTTCTTCTCCCCAACGTAAGGCGCGAGGATGGCTGCGGCGGCCTGGGAGTGGTTGTGCGGGGCGAAGGCGTCGCCGATGTCGTGGAACAAGGCGGCGACCACAGTCTCCTCATCCTCGCCGGCGCGGAACGCTAAGGTCGCGCTCTGCAGGGAGTGGGCGTAGCGATCGACGTGATAGCCGAAGGCGTCGCCGCCGATGCTCTTCAATTGCTGGATCAGGCGCGCCGGGAAGGTGGCGTTGTGCGCCTCCTCCAGCCGGCCGATCAGGGCGTAATCCTCGGCGTCGCCATCCTTCATGGCGGTGAACTTGATCAGGCCGAGGTTGAAGGGGGTCGGTGCGTCCTGGGGGGTCAAGCTGTCGGGCATGCGACGTCTCACGAGCTGGAAGAATTGGCGCGCGTCCTGCTTTACAGGCATGCGGGAGCTTGTCGATAATGTGTGATCACAGCTAAGAAGTAAATGCCATGAGCCCCACCCAAGACGCCCCCGCTTCCGACACGCCCTCGATCGAGACCCAGCGCCGCGAGGCGCGGATCGACCTCGCCGCCGCCCATCGGCTGGCCGTGATGCATGGCTTCAATGAGGGGATCTGCAATCACCTGACCCTGACGGTGCCCGGCCGCCCCGGCGCCTTCTACGTCATCCCCTACGGCCTGCATTGGAGCGAAGTGACGGCGAGCGACTTCCTGGAGGTCGCCTATGACGGGACGATCCTGGCGGGCGAAGGCGAAGTGGAGCTGACCGCCTATTGCATCCACGCCCCGATCCATCGCCTGAAGCCGGACGCCGCGGCCGTGTTCCACACCCATATGCCGTTCGCCACCGCCCTGACCATGCTGGAGGACCAGCGGATCGAGCCGATCGGCCAGACCGCCGCGATCCTGCATCACCAGATCAGCTATGACGACGACTATACGGGATTGGCCTTCGACGCGACCGAGGGGGAGCGCCTCGCCGGCAAGCTGGAGAACGGCAAGAACATCCTGATGATGGCCAATCATGGCGTCATGACCGCCGGCCGCAACGTCGCCGAGGCCTATGACCGGCTCTATTACCTGGAGCGCGCGGCGCAGACCCAGCTTTACGCCTACATGAGCGGCCAGAAGCGCAAGCGCGTGCGCCAGGACGTGCTTCAGCTCTTGGGCGAACAGATGGCCAAGGCGGCCCAGGGCGGCCACATCGTCAAGGACAGCCTGACCCCGGCTCAGATGCATTTCCGTGCGCTGAAACGGATCCTGGATCGCAAAGAGCCGGATTACGTGCGGTAGGGTTAAGCGACCACAACACCCTCATGCTGAGCTTGTCGAAGCATGGCCCTTCGACAGGCTCAGGGTGAGGGGAGAGTTCTCACACCGGATCCAGCTTCAGCGATATCCCCTCGCCCAGGGTCGCGTAGTTCGGGCCGCCGAGGCGGCAGAGCGGGTCGAGGGCGAAGCTGTCGATTTTGCCCTTCTGGATGATGCCCTTGCGGATATGGAAGGCGACGACCTCGCCGACCATGAACCAAGCCGGGCCGACGCCGAAATGGTGGATGGAATGCAGGCGGCACTCCATCCGCACGGGCGCCTCCAGGATGCCGGGGGTCTTGATCTGCCGGCTGGGCGCGGCGGTGAGGCCGACGGCCTCCAGCTCGCTGGTTCCGGGCGGATAGTCCGCCGAGGTCTGGTGCATCTGCTGGCCGAGCGGCACGGACACGATGTTGACCACAAATTCCTTCATCGCCTCGACATTGCGCGGCGTGTCCTTCAGCTCGCCGTCGCGCCGACCGGCGTTGAAGCCCAGCATGGGCGGATCGCTGCTGACGAAGGTGAAGGCGCTGAAGGGCGCGGCGTTGACGATCCCGCCCTGCCCCAGAGTGGTGACCCAGGCGATCGGGCGAGGGATGATCGCGCCGATCAACAGCTTGTAGTTGTCAAGCGGCGACAGCTCGGCGGGGATTAAGGTTTCGAACTCAGGCGGCAAGGGATGTCTTTCGGGCGCGGGGATGCGCCTTGGCGTGGATGGCGGCCAGCCCCTCGGCGTCGTTCGCCGTATAGCGCTGGGTGGTGGAGAGCGAGGCGTGGCCCAGCAGCTCCTGGATCGCGCGCAGATCCCCGCCGCCTTGCAGCAGATGGGTGGCGAAGCTGTGACGCAGGGCGTGCGGCGTGGCGCTGTCCGGCAGGCCCAGATGGGCGCGCAGGCGGCGCACTTGCCGTTGCACGACCCCGGGATTGAGCGGGCCGCCGCGCGCGCCGCGGAATAGCGGTTGATTGGCCGTAATCGGGAAAGGGCTGGCGGCGCGGTAAGCGTCGATCGCCTCCCGCACGACTGGCAGCATCGGCACGACGCGCTGCTTGTCGCCCTTGCCGGTGACGCGCAGCAACTCGCCATCGGTCAGATCCGCGCCGGTGAGAGACAGCGCCTCGCCGAGCCGCAGGCCGCAGCCATAGAGGAGTGTGAGGAGGGCCGTGTCGCGCTTTCCCATCCAGGGCTTCCAGGCGAGGCCATCGACTTCGGCGAGGCTGTCCGCCGCCTCCATCACGGTCAGGGATTTCGGCAGGCTTTTCGGCTGGCGCGGCGTGCGCAGGGCGCGGATCGCGGGGTTCGCCACCAGTTCGCGCCGCTCCAGATATTTGAAGAGGGCGCGCAGGCTGGAGAGATGGCGGGCGGCGGAGGTCTTGGCCAAGCCCGAGCCCAGGCGGCGGGCGAGATAGGCGCGCAGATCGCTGGTGCTGAGCGCGGCGAGGGACGCGAGGCTGGGCCGTTCGCCGAGATGGTCCTGCAGAAAATCCAGAAAGGCCGCCACGTCGCGGCCGTAGCCGTCCAGCGTATGCGGCGACAGGCGCCGCTCATCGCCGAGCCAGGCGAGCCAAGCCTCGATCGCGGCGGCGAGAGAAGGATCCGCCGTCAGGGTTATTCCGGCAGATCCAGCCATGCGCAGATCGTCACCTCAATCACGCGGGCGAGGAAGGCCAACAGCTCGGTCCCCTGACCGGGATGGAAACTGCCGGGCTTGCGGCTGCCGAGCGCCAGCAGGCCCATCGGCGCCTTGGAGCTGACGCGCAGGCGGACCAGCGCGTCGGAGCAGACCAGACCGGCGGCGGCGGACCCGAACAAGGCGGGGTCGCCCTCCACTTCCGGGCGGAGCACGACGTCCTGGTCAGGTCCCAGGATCTGATCGACCCCGCCGACCGCGAGCACCTGCACGCCGGGCGCGGTGCTGGGGCCGCCGATGAACCCCGGCAGACGAACGGAGCCGGGCTCCGCCTCGCGCTCGACGCCGAGGCCGACCGCGTCGATGTCCAACAGCAGGGTCAGCTCTTCGGTGATGACCGAGACCAGATGCTCAAAGCTGGTGGCGGAGATCAGCGCCAGCACGGCGGCGTGCACCCGCGCTTGGCTGGCCGCGTTCGCACGGGAATTGCCGACCAGCAGACGCTGCCCGGCCTTCAGATGCTCGATCTCCGCGCGCAGCCGATTGGTCAGGGCGTGCTGCATGTCGACCACGGCGGGGGAGCCGAAATCGCGCGGCGGCAGGGCCATGCCGCTGGCCAGATCCGGGTGGCGCAAAAGGAAATCCGGGTTCGCCTGAAGAAAGCCGATGACGTCGGCCTCCGACAACGCCGCCGAGGAACCGGAGGGGACGGCCTGCGAATAATTTGCGGCCATATCGACTCCAGTGGTTCCGAGCGGCGGTTTCATCATGCGAGGGTCCTAACTCGGCAGAATGGTTTGACCCGTCGCCTTCCAGTCAGCGACGAAGGTGGCGAGGCCCTTGTCGGTCAAGGGGTGGTTCAGCATCTGCAGCATCAGCGACGGCGGCAGGGTCGCGACGTCGGCGCCGAGCTTGGCGGCCTGCACGACATGACCTGGATTGCGCACGCTGGCGACCAGCACTTCGGTCGAGAAGTCTGGGTAGTTCTGATAGATCTGGCAGATCTCGTCAATCAGCCCCATGCCGTCCTGGCCGATGTCGTCCAGGCGGCCGACGAAGGGCGAGACGTAAGTAGCGCCGGCCTTGGCCGCCAGGATCGCCTGAGCCGGGGAGAAGCACAGCGTGACATTGGTCTGCGTGCCTTCGGAGGTCAGCGCCTTGCAGGTCTTGAGCCCGTCGCGGGTGAGCGGCAGCTTGACCACGACATTGCCGGCGAGCTTCGCCAGGAAGCGGCCCTCGGCCAGCATGGTCTCGTAATCGGTGGCGGCGACTTCGGCGGAGACCGGCCCCTTCACGACGGCGCAGATGTCCTGGATGATGTCGATGAACTTGCGCCCGGTCTTCGCCACCAGCGAAGGGTTGGTGGTCACGCCGTCCACCAAGCCGGTCGAGGCGAGGTCGCGGATCTCAGCGATGTCGGCGGTGTCGACGAAGAATTTCATGAGCGGCTTCACAAGCTCCAGGATCGTTGCGTTAACGGGCCGAACCGGCCAAATGCTTCAAAATCAAGCCCTTGGGTCGGACCACTTGCCGGTTGTGAACCAGCGCGAATCGAATGATTGAACCATAGCCGATGGATTCCAGCCCCGCCAGCCCGACCGACGCTTTTCCCATCCGTCATCGGGTGCGCGTGCTGCTGCCCCAACCCCTGCCCGGATTGGGCGCCGGACCGCTTGATTACGCGGGGTCCGAGAGCCTGCCGCCGGGGACTTTCGTCAGCGCCCCGCTGCGCAATCGCCTGCTGCCCGGCGTGGTGTGGGACGGCGAGCCCGAAGGCGCCGAGACGATCGACGAGACGAAACTCAAGGAAATTCAAGAGCTGTTGCCGGTTCCGCCGCTGCCGGCCGTGTCCCGCCGCTTCGTCGATTGGGTGGCGGCCTACACCATGAGTTCGCCGGGCGCGGTGCTGCGCATGGTGCTGAGCGCGCCGGACGCGCTGGCCCCGCCGCCCAGCCGTCGTCTTTGGCGCTGGACTGAAGTTCCCGGCCTGAAGCCGTCCCCCGGCCGCAGTCGGATCGCGGCGCTGCTGGCGGACGGAAGGGCGATGACGATCCATGACATCGCGGCGGAGGCGGCGGTCTCCCCCTCGGTCGCGCGCGGGCTGGCGGAAAGCGGGGCCTTGCAGCCGGTCGACGTGGCGCAGGAGATCGATCCGCCGCGCATCCCGCTGGATAATCCAGGCCCCACGCTCTCGCCCGACCAGGCGAAGGGGGCCGGGGAGCTGGTCGCGCGGCTAGGGGCGGGGTTCAGCGTCACCCATCTGGCGGGGGTGACTGGGTCGGGCAAGACCGAGGTGTATTTCGAGGCGATCGCCGCCTCCCTGGCCGAGGGCGGGCAGGTATTGGTGCTGCTGCCGGAGATCGCGCTGTCCGCGCAATGGTTCCAGCGGTTCGAGGAGCGGTTCGGCGCCGCCCCGGCGCTGTGGCATTCCGAAATCACCGCGAAGAAGCGGCGCGAGACCTGGCGGGCGGTGGCGCGGGGCGCGGCGCAGGTGGTGGTGGGCGCGCGCTCCGCCCTGTTCCTGCCTTTTCCGGATCTGAAGCTGATCGTGGTCGACGAGGAGCATGACGGCAGCTTCAAGCAGGAGGACGGCGTCAGCTATCACGCCCGCGACATGGCGGTGGTGCGGGCGCGGCTGGGCGCGATCCCGATCGTGCTGGCCTCCGCCACCCCGTCGCTGGAGACGGACGTGAACGTGCGCAGCGGCCGCTATCGCCGGGTCGATCTGCCAGACCGGCATGGCGGGGCGGCGATGCCGACGATCGGGGTGATCGACCTGCGCTCCGACCCGCCGCCGCGCGGGCGCTTCATCTCCCCCAGCCTGGCGGAGGCGACGCGCCGAACCCTGGAGGCCGGCGAACAGGCGATGCTGTTCATCAATCGGCGGGGCTACGCGCCGCTGACCTTGTGCCGAAAATGCGGCCACCGCTTCCAATGCCCGAACTGCACGGCCTGGCTGGTGGAGCATCGCCAACGCAAGCGGCTGGTCTGCCATCATTGCGGCGTGACCGCGCCGATCCCGAAGATCTGCCCGGCCTGCCATGCGGAGGATTCGCTGGCGCCCTGCGGCCCAGGCGTCGAGCGCTTGATGGAGGAGGCGACGGCGCTGTTCCCCGAGGCGCGCACGGCGATGATCGCCAGCGACGTGATCGCCGGCCCGACCGCGGCGGCGGAGTTGATCGGCCGGATGGAGCGGCGCGAGATCGACCTGCTGATCGGCACGCAGATGATCGCCAAGGGGTTCCATTTCCCGAACCTAACGCTGGTCGGCGTGATCGACGCGGATCTTGGCCTGTCCGGCGGGGATCTGCGCGCGGGCGAGCGAACCTGGCAGCTGCTGCATCAGGTGTCCGGCCGCGCGGGCCGGGCGGAGAAGCCGGGTCTGGTGCTGCTGCAGACCGCGCAGCCGCATCATCCGGTGATCGCCGCCCTGGCCGCCGGCGACGGCGCGCGCTTCCTGGCGGCGGAGGCGGACGAGCGCGAAGCCATGGCGATGCCGCCCTTCGGCCGGCTGGCCGCGCTGATCATCTCCAGCCCGGACGCGCAGGCGGCGGAATCCGTGGCGCGCGCCCTGGGAAGATGCGCGCCGCGCCGCCCGGACGTGACGATCCTGGGGCCGGTTCCGGCGCCCTTGGCGCTGCTGCGCGGCCGGCATCGCCATCGCTTGCTGATCAAGGCGACCAAAGGCGCGCCGGTGCAGACCATCCTGCGCGAATGGCTGGAGCGGTTGCCGCCGCAGCGCGGGCCGGCGGTGCGGATCGCCGTGGACGTCGATCCCTACAGCTTCCTGTAGCCTATGGGAGCGCTGGCGGCTGCGTCGTGCGCATCGAGACCAGAGTGAAACCCTCGGCGTCGATCAGCTTGGCCTGCGCCGCCGCCTCTTGATGGCGACCGGCGCATTGCAACGAGTTTATATAGCTGCGCCGGTAGACGAGATTATCCGGCTGCAGTTCGATCGCCGCCGCGTACCGTTCCGCCGCGGCGTCATAGTCGCGGCGGTAGGTGAAGAGATAGAAGCCGGCGGTGAAATGCGCGTCGGGATCGTCAGGGCAGTTCTTCACCCAGCGCATCAGATGGTCGACCGCCTTCTTGCCGTCGCCGATCGACGCCATGATCGCGCTCATGTTAGGCGCGACTACGGCGTGGCCGGGCCGCATGATGATGATGTCATGATAATAGTCGATCGCCTCTTTGGGTCGGCCAAGTTGAACCAACAGGTTCGCGAGATTGACGGTCGCGTCCAAATGTTTGCGGCTGTAGAGCAGGAACTCCTTGTAGATCTCCGCGCCCCGTTCGATCTGCCCCATCATCGTGCAAAGGATCGCCGCATTGTTGGCGGCGTCGAAAAACAGCCGATCGGCTTCGAGGGCGCGCTGATAGGCGGCGATCGCCTCCTCGTTGCGATGCAGGTTCTGGCAGACGACCGCCAGGGCGAACAGCAGGTTCGGGTCATTCGGCGAAAGCGCCAGCGCTTGCTGGTAGGCGTCGAACGCCGCGGCGAAATCCCCGGCCTGCGTCGCTTCCGCCGCGCGCCGCGCATGGTCTTGCAAAATCTCCGACATCCGCGCCCTCTTCTCCCCGGCGAGTTTGGCGATCCCGACCGAAACCCATCTTCGCCAAACGCGACGCTAGCACAGGAATCCGGGTCAAACAATCGAGCCCCGATCCGCTACAAATACTAACTTGCGTAATACTTTGAACTCGAATGCTCTATACTCTGACCCCTAGTATAGATACTGCGCTTGGCGCTTCGGAAAATCCTCTGTAGCATCCGTCGCCGACCGCCTGCGCCTGCCTGGAGCCGCCTCGATGTTCTTCACGCCTTTATCCGCAAAGGATTTCGTTCGATTCAACGAATGCCTCGACACGCTTGAGGAGATCCAGGGGCGGGATCATGTCTATTGCGCCGACGGCCTGATCACGTTTCGCCGCAACATGGCGTTCTTGCGCGATCCCACCTTTCGGAAAGCGTTCGACGCGGCGGAGCCAAGCCACACCGATCGCGCGATCGCATGGCGGTTGCATGTGCTGTGCTGGGCTGGCGAGATGGCGCTGCAGCGACCGGGCGATTTCGTGGAGTGCGGGGTTTACGAGGGCTTTTCCTCTCGCGTGCTGGTTCAGTACCTCGATTTCGCCAAGCAGGACCGCCGTTTCCACCTTTACGATCTGTTCGACAATCCGGGAGGGCCTGGACAAGGCGTGCATATGCCGTTTCATGACGCCTGGCTGGCGGAGCGGGTGCGTCGCCGCTTCTCAGCTTTCCCCAACGTGCTGACGCGCCCCGGTCGCGTGCCGGAGGTGCTGGACCAGGATCCGCCCGAGCGGATCGCCTTTCTGCACATCGACCTCAACGACGCCGCCGCGGAGGTTTCCGCTCTGGACCGGCTTTATGATCGGCTTGCCCCCGGCGCGCCGATGATCTTCGACGATTATGGCTGGAAGGATTACGGCGACCAGCAGCCGGCGATCGACGCTTTCCTCAACCCGCGTGGGGTGAAAGTGCTGGAATTGCCAACCGGGCAGGGGCTGGCGTTCAAGCCTTAGCGCGTTTTCAACTTAGTCTGAATCGTCAAGAACCGAAAACGCGCTATCCTTGATCTTGTTCTAGGCCGGCGCCGGCGGAGGGGCCGCCCAGCGCAAAGACGGCGACGGTCACTTGCCGTTCTGACCGTCGTCCTTGTTCGAACAGCCGAAGCGAGCGCCGTCCCGGCAGCCTTGCGGGCGTCCCCAGCCGTAAAAGCCCTGAGGTTGATAGTAGGGGTAAGGCTGGGGCGCGACATAGGCGCGGCGGCCCCAATCGTTTCTGGGCTGGATCACCCCATGCGGATAGGGCGACCGCACGTGACCGCCGTTGAAGTAACCATCTTCGTCGTCGGAGTCGGCGTAGCCGGAGCCGACGCACCCAGCGAGCAGGCCGCCCAAGGCGAGGATGACGAGAAATCTGCGACGCGCGGCCATGGCGACCTCCTGCGGATTGTCTATTGCGACGCCCGGTCCCAGGCGCTTTCACGCAAGGACCGGGCGTCCGATCTTCTTGGAACTGGGGCGCGTCACCAGCGCCAACGATCCGGCCGATGATGCGGGCGCCTATAGTAGCGATCAGGCTCGTAACTCGACCAAGGGCGATAGTAGACCGGCGGGGGACGGTAGACGATCGGCGGCTGATAGACGTACGCCCGGGGCGCGTAGGGCCTCGCCTCCCAAGGCCGACGAAATCCGTCATGCGCGGCGGCCGGGGCGGGAGCGGCGGCGACCAACAGGGTCAACGCGGCGGAAACGAAGCAGATCCTCTTGATGTTGGACATGGCGGCCTCCTTTGGACCGTCCTTATCTTCGCATCTCCAAGCCTACCGCCGGATGGCGCGCGCATTGATTCTTCTTCATCTCAGATGGCCGATCAAAGCCGCAATCTCCTCGATCAAGGACTGGCGCAGCGCCGCGTCCTGCGGGCGGGCGGCGATCTCGGTCGCCGCGAGGTTCAGAGCGCCGTGAATCAGCAGCGTGAGGGCGAGGCTCGGGCGGCGCGGAATGACGCCCGCCGCCATCAATCCATCGATCTCGGCGGCCAGACAGTTGAAGGCGCTGCGTCGACCCGGCGCTTGCAGCTCCGCCGCGCCGATCACCTGGGGGCCGTCCTGCAACAAGACGAGGCGGGTCTCCGGCTCCTGCGCCGCCTCGATATAGGCGCGCCAATACCGATCAAAGCGCGACCAGCGGTCAGGGGCGTCGTCGACCGCTTCTTCGACCCGCTCGATGAAGGCGGCCTCATAGAGCTGATGCACGGCCAAGAACAGGTCGCGCTTGCTTTTGAAATGGTGGAAGACCGAGCCGTGCGAGACGCCCGCCGCTTCGGCGATGCGCTGAGTGGCGACGGCGGCGTAGCCCTGGCTCGCGAACATCGCGCGCGCCGCCTCCAAAACGCCGCGATGGGTCGTATTGAACAAGGTTTGGTTACGGCCTCGTGATTTCGGCATAGGGCTGTTTCACACAGTGATTTATGTTTCGTAGGTCGTTTCTCCTAATGCCGGGGCGGTCGCAAAAATGACCGCCGCTTGATGGATTGATCGTTCGAAAGCCCGAACAATGCTGGGCGCCGCTCAGAGATGCGGGCTGAGCCGCCCGAGCGCTTCGCGGTCGGCGTCGTCGAGATAGTCGCCGCCTTTGTAAAGAAGCCGCTGATCGCGATATTGCGCGGCGCGCAGCCGGAAGTCCGACAGATGGATAACGCCGACCGCCTCGAACGGCGGAACGCCGCGGACGACCCGATTGTCGGTCGGCCGCAGGACGGCGGATCCGAGATGGAGGTTGTAGTTGAACCAGGAACCGAGAGGGATGTAACCGCCGCCCTCATGCAGCGCGAGGTTCAGCGCCGTCTGCTCCGCAAGATGGCGCAGCACCGGTTGGGACAGCGGATTGGATACGGCCCTGGCGAGCGCCGCGCGCCAAAGCGCCCAAACCGGCGCCTTCGCGCCGGCGGCGAACACGCCCGAGGAGAAGACGCATTTTCCGGCGTGCGCGTCAGCCTCGGCCTGACCGAAAAGCCCGCGATACCAGAGCTCGACCGGGGTCCGCATCTCTTCGCTGGGCTTGTAGAAGGTCCAGTAGGCGCTGTCGATCAAGGGGGCGATGGCGATCGCGGCGGGATGATTGGCGCTGAGCCCGACCAGCAGATCGATCGCCGCCGGATCCTGCACCCAGAGGTCGGCGTCCAGCCAGATCAAGCTGTCGTAGTCCGGCAGCAAGGTCGGCAAGAACGGGCGCACGAGTTGCGCGCGCATGTAGGGCGCGGTCTGATAGGCTGGACGCAGATCGATCGCGCGGTCGATCGCGTCGCCGTCGATCACCCGCACGCCCTGAGCGGCGATCCAGGCGCGCTGCGGCTCCGTCGCGCCGATGTCGAGGAACACGAGGTCGGGCTTGCTGGCCGGCGCCGCCTGGATCAGCGAAAGGATCAGCCCTTTGACCAGCGGGAAATAGGCGGCGTCGGCCGCAAAGACGACGGCCGCGGTCACGCAGCGTCCGATCGGAAACCCAGCGCCTTCTCCACCGCCTGCAAAACCGCGGTGGGCGGAATCAAGGTCATGGCGTCGCCGCCGTAGCTCTGGGCGCGCAGCAGCGTGAGGTTCGGAGTCCAGGGAGCGAACTTGCCGGGATCTGTGGGGCCGAACAGCGAGACCAGCGGCACGCCGGCCGCGGCCAGCATATGGCCGCCGCCGGAATCGTTGGCCACCCCGGCGCTGAGCCGCGCGGCCAGCGCGATGGTCAGGACCGGCGGCGCATGGTGCATGACAGGGTCCGCTGTGGCCGCAACCGGTTGCGCC
>JBMLRS010000684.1:0-6634 GCA_049240905.1 Elsteraceae bacterium | reverse complement strand
AGTGCTGATCGCGCCGGAGGGAACCAAGACCCGCAATCCCGGCTTCGACGTGACGCCGGCGCGGCTGGTCACCGGCTTCTTCACCGAGCGCGGCCATATCCCGGCGACGGCGGAAGCGCTCAAGGCGACCTTCGGCGGGGCGTCGTGAGCGGGGCTGCGCTCGACGAGGCCGATCTGCGTCGGCGCATGCTGGCGGTCTGCCTGAAGATGAACGCGATCGGCCTGAACGCCGGGACCTCCGGCAATCTCAGCGTTCGGCTGGATCCCGAGCGCTGCCTGATCACCCCCTCCGGCGTGGCCTACGACGCTATGTCCCCGGCGGACATGGCCGCGCTGGATAGGGCCGGGCGCTGGTCCGGCCCCTTTCGCCCCTCGTCGGAATGGCGCTTCCACCGCGACATTTTATTGGCGCGGCCGGAGGTTGGCGCGATCCTGCACACTCACTCCCGGCATGCGACCGCCTTGGCCAGTCGGTCTGAGGATTTGCCGGCCTTCCACTATATGATCGCGGTCGCCGGCGGAAATTCGATCCGCTGCGCGCCTTATCAAACTTTCGGCACACAGGCGCTGTCGGAAGCGGCGCTCGAGGCGCTGCAGGGTCGCAAGGCCTGCCTGTTGGCCCATCACGGCATGATCGTGCTGGAGCGAACGCCCGAACGCGCGCTCGCGCTCGCCGTGGAGGTGGAGGAACTCTGCGCCATGTATCTGCTCGCCCGGCAGGCGGGGCCAGTCGAGAGCTTGAGCGAGACGGAGATGGCCAAGGTCATCCGCCTGTTCGAAACCTACGGCACCCCGGCTTTTCCGGATGAAGACTTGGTGCGGGTGGAGCCTTAGGGGCTTTTCCGGATGACATTGGATTGACCATTGATTCGTCACCGCGAGCTCGGCGCTTTGCGCAAAAGGCCTAGCGTGGCGGTCCATCTCCGACAGCGATCGCACTCAGACCCGGATCGCCGCGGCTTCGCCTCGCGATGACGAAATTGTTTTTTGATTCAAGAACTTGCCTCACCCTGAGCTTGTCGAAGGGGCGCGTGCGGGAAGCGGCGGCGAGTTTGCTCGGACCCTTCGACGTTGCTCAGGGTGAGGGAGTTTGTGGTAGGCGACCGCGCGTGAGTTGATGACGCCGAAGTCTTTTGTTTCAGCCTCAATCAGACAAATTCTAGCCCTTTAAAAATTGGATCACCTCCGCCGCGAACAGTTCCTTCTGCGTGCGCGGAAAGAAATGGCCGCCTTCCGGGATGGTCTTGAGCTGCGCGCCGGGGATGGCGGCGGCGATCGCCTTTTGATGCGTGTAGGGGATGATCTGATCGTCAGGCGCGCCGATCACCAGGGTTCGACGCTGGATCTTTGGGGCCAATTCGGTTCCGTCGAACGCCAGGAGGGCGGCGATCCGTTCGCTCCAGCGGCTCCATTCGGCCGCTTCGCGTCCGGGCGGCAGATCGACCGGCGGTTGGATGTCGGCCAGGGCCAATTGCGGGGTGGAGCAGGCCAGAAGCTTGCCGAGCTGTTCGTAGGCGGAGAAACCTGCGAGGCGCAACACCTTCAGGCGCAGGGCGAACAGCGCTTCGATATAGGCGTCCGGGCGTAGCCAACTCGCGGAAATGATCAGGCGATCGATCGGCGCAGGCCCTTGGGTCATGGTCATGGCGATCACGCCGCCGGTGGAATGACCCAGGATCGAGAAGGGCTGATCGGTGACGGCGCGGGCGACCGCAGTTGCGTCGTCCGCCAGCGTCTCGATCGTGACTGGCGATTCACCTCGCGTGCTGCCGGCGACGCCGCGTTGGTCGAAGCGGATCAACTCGAACTCGCCGGCCAGCGTCTCGACCTGCGGCCCCCAGACGCTCATCGCTCCGCCAAGACCTGCGATCAACAGCAGCGGCGGGCCTGCGCCTTCCACGGCGTAACGCAGTCGGGCCCCGTCCGGCAGGTCGAGGAAGCGGTCGGTCATGGCCTATTCCGCCGGCTCTTTGGTCTTTAGCTTGCCGAACACTGTCTCCGCTTCGATCTGGAGCACGTCCGCCGGGCGGGGGAAGGGGGCGGGCTTGGGCTCGCCTTCGATCTTCTCGCGGCCGATCCGGGCGAAGAAGGTCTCCAGCCCGCTGGGCATCAGCAGCCACATGAAGGTCATCGGGCCGCCGGAGTCGGCGTGGAAGGAATGCACCCGGCCCTTGCCCAGGAAGAAGCAGGTTCCCTTGCTCATGGGGTGGGTTTTCCCCTCGATCCGGGCGTGGCCGGTTCCTTCCAGCACGAAGATCACTTCCTCCTGATGCTCATGGAAATGCTCGCGCACATGGCAGCCGGGATCGACGGTCTGCGTGCCCATGCCGAAATTGGCCTCCGCGCCGATCTCGCTGGAGGCCAGCATGCAGCGCACGAACCCGTTGGCGGGGACCGGCTGCCAGAAGCTTTTCCCATCCTCCGGCTGCAGTACGACCAGCGGACCAAGCGTCTTTTCCTCAAGCGTGGCGGACATGGCGTTTTCCTTTCACGGGTCAGCTCAGAAGGTCGAAGGCGTCGCCCCAGCAATCGGCGACCTTGAAGCCCAGCGGGTAAGGGTCGCTCGGATCGAGGCCCAATTGATGCACGCCGTAGATCCAGGCGCGGCCGGTGATGCGCGGCCGGATCGCGGGAAGGCCCGCCACGGTCCCGCGCTCGATGATCTCGACCTGAAAGTGGCTGTCGATGATGGAGCGGGCGTCGAACCGGTCGCCGACCTGCGCCAGGCCTTTGGCGGCGGCGGCGGCGGCGCGCGCGGAATTCCCGGTGCCGCAGGGGGAGCGGTCGAAACGGCCGGGCGGCAGCACGGTCGCGCCCTTCAGGTCCCCCTTGGCGTCCTTGGAGACGAACATGGTGTAGGCCAAGCCGTTCAGCGCGTCGCTTTCGGGATGGCGGATCTCCATGCCGGTCTTGATCGCGCGATGGGTCTTGAGACCGATGTCGATCAGCCGCTTGGCGGCCTCGGGCGCGATCGTCACGCCGAACTGCGCGGGATCGATCAGGGCGTAGAACACGCCGCCGAAGGCGATGTCGAGCGTGACCGGCCCCAGCTCCGGAACCTCGACCGTCAGGTCAAGGGCGTGCGCGAAGGAAAGCGGCATGTCCAGGCTGACCCGCTCGCATTTGCCGTCCCGGCAGGTCGCCCGCGCGACGACGAGGCCGGCGGCGCTGTCCAGCCGGACGATCGTCTCCGGCTCGGTCATCGGCAGCATGCCGGTCTCCAGCAGCACGGTGACCAGACAGATGCAGTTGGAGCCGGACATGGCGTGGGCTCGGTCGCCCTGCAGCACCAGGAAACCGACGTCGGCGTCCGGCCGAGTCGGGGCGAAGATCAAATTCGTGCTCATCTGCGCGAAGCCGCGCGGCTCGAACACCAGGAAGCGCCGCAGGCTGTCGTCGGTCTCGTTCAGATAGCGCAGCTTGTCGAGCATGGTCGCGCCCGGCAGGTCGATAACCCCGCCCGTGACCACGCGGCCGATCTCGCCCTCGGCGTGCGCCTCCGTCAGGGTGACTGTCTTGGCCCAGCGCATGAATTTCCTCGCCCCTGTTTCAGCAGCATATCTTGAGCGGTCGCGCCTGACGCTGTCGATTGTTTTGCGGCGTTCGGCTAGCGTCAGGGCTTACGAAATCAGAAAGGCCTGTCATGGCGACGCCCGCCCACAGCGTTGAGGTTGAAGAGCTCGGCCCGCAGAAATTCTCGCTGGCAGTGACGTTCGACGGCCAGCGCTTCGACTGCGGCACTTACGTCAACCGCGCCGAGGCGCTGAAAGCCGGACGCCTGTTTGTGGAGCGCAAGGAGGGGGAGCAGGCCGCGCGTGGCAAGCGACCAAAGAAGAAGCGCTAATCACCTCCTTCTCACGCCGAAGAAGCAGGCGTAGGGTTCCTAACTGAACAGGCGCGCCAATCGCCGGCCATCGGAGGGAGTTAGTCATGAGTTTGTCGATCCGTCAGGTCCATCCGGTTTTCGCGGGAGAGGTCTCCGGCGTCGATTTGACCAAGCCGCTGTCGCAGGCCGACGTCGCCGCGATCGAGGCCGGCATGGACAAATACGCGGTCCTGGTGTTCCGCGACCAGAACCTGAGCGACGAGCAGCAAATGGCGTTCAGCCGCAATTTCGGTGAGCTGGAGCCGCAGCGCGGCGGCCATATCTACAAGCCCCAGGAGCTGCGCCTCGCCGACGGGATGATCGATGTCTCCAACATCGGCAAGGATGGCAAGACCCTGCCCAAGGACGGCCGGCAGCATCTGTTCAATCTCGGCAACATGCTCTGGCATTCCGACAGCAGCTTCCGTCCAGTGCCCGCGAAATACTCGCTGCTCTCCGCCCGCGCCCTGCCGGACAAGGGTGGCGACACCGAATTCGCGGACATGCGCGCGGCCTATGACGCGCTGGACGACCAAACCAAGGCGGAGATCGAGGATCTGATCTGCGAGCATTCGCTGATGTATTCGCGCGGCTGGCTGGGCATCAGCGACTTCTCGGACGAGGAGCGGGCGATGTTCCGCCCCGTGCGTCAGCGATTAGTGCGCACCCATCCGGTGACCGGGCGCAAGTCGCTCTATCTCTCCTCGCACGCCGGCGGGATCGTCGGCATGCCGATGCCCGAGGCGCGGATCCTGATGCGCGATCTGAACGATCACGCGACTCAGGCGCGATTCGTCTACGCTCATAAATGGCGGCTGAACGATTTCGTGATCTGGGACAACCGCCAGACCATGCATCGCGGCCGCCGCTATGACGTGACGCAGCGGCGCGACATGCGGCGCACCACCATCATGGGCGACGCGCCGACGGTCGCCCAAGCCGCCGAATAGGTCAGGCCGCCGAATAGGTCAGGATTTCTTGGCGGCGTCCTCGCGTAGCGCCGCCTGGATCTCCCCACGTCCGGCGGTGGAGACGGAGAAGCGCGGGCCGGCGATCATGCCGCCGTCCAGCAGCATGTCCGCGCCGTTCATGAAGCTGGAGGCGTCGCTGGCCAGATAGAGCGCGGCGCGGGCGATGTCCTCGGGCATGCCTGCGCGCGGGATCGGCTGCGCCTGGGCGAAGCGGGCCTTCAGCAGTTCGGTTTGGTGATCGGCGACGTCCGGATCGATGCCGATGCCCTTGCCGAAAATGCCGGTCACGATCGCCCCCGGCGACAGGCTGTTCACCCGCACGCCATATTCGCCCAGCTCCGCCGCGACGACCTTGGACAGATGCACGACCGCGGCCTTGGCGGCGGAATAGGTCTGTGAGCCGCCGCCGGCCCGAAACGCCGCGATGCTGCCGGTGTTGATGATGCTGCCGGACTTCTGCTTCATCATGATCGGCGCCGCGTATTTCATGCCGGCCGCGACGCTGCGCACCAGCAGGTTCATCAGCGAGTCCCATTCATCGAGGTCGAGATCGGCGATGCTGCGATGGGGGATGCCGGTTCCGGCGTTGTTGAACAGCACGTCCAATCGGCCGAAGCGCGCGGCCGTCCCTTCGATCAGCGCCTTGATCTCGTCCGTCTTCTCCACGTCGGTCTGCACGAAGCTGGCGGATTGGCCGATGCGGGACGCCAACTCCCGCCCCAGATCCGCGCGCCGGCCGGCCAGCACCACGGTCGCGCCTTCTTCTGCGAACAGCTCCGCCGAGCGCGCGCCGATGCCGCTGGTCGCTCCGGTGATGATCGCCACTTTTCCGTCAAGCACGCCCATGATCCTGTCTCCTTCCCGATGAGCGGGCGAGCTTGCGCCAAAGAACCGGCGCGCTCAATGCTGGTCGGCGCGCGCGAAGGAGCAAGGAAGCCTATGACCAAGTCACCAGATCGTCCCTCCACCATCGGCGACATGTTCGGCTCCGCCGTCGCCGGCAGTTTTCTGGGATTGCCGAAGGCCACGATCAGGGAAGGGGCGGCGGCCCAGGTCGCGATCCTCGGGGCGCCGGCGGCCACGCCCTATCCTAGCGTCGGCCCCTATTGCGCCGAGGCGCCCGCGGCGATCCGCGCGGGCGTGGCCAATTGGAGCGGCGCGCTGCACCACATGGATTTCGACCTCGGCGGCAAGATGATTCCGGACGGCGTCTCCGTCGTCGATTGCGGTGATCTGCCTTTCTCCCGGACCGACGCGGAGGTCAACCGGGCCGGGATTACCGGCGCCGTGCGCGCGCTGCTGGAGGGCGGGGCCACGCCGATCGTCCTCGGCGGCGATGATTCGATCCCGATCCCGCTGCTCCACGCCTTCGAAGGCCGCGGACCGCTGACCGTGGTGCAGATCGACGCGCATATCGATTGGCGCGACGAAGTGCAGGGCGTTCGCTTGGGCCTGTCCAGCACCATGCGGCGGGCGAGCGAGATGCCCTGGGTGGAGCGGATCATCCAGGTCGGGGCGCGCGGCACGGGAAGCGCGCGGGTCAGCGACTATCAGGACGCCCTGGCCGCCGGCGTGACCTTCTTCATGGCCAGCGCCGTGGCGCGCGACGGCGTGGAGGCTGTGATCGACGCCGTGCCCGCTGGCTCGAACGTCTTGATCACGGTCGACGTCGATGGCCTTGACCCCAGCGTGATGCCGGCGGTGATCGGCCCAGCGCCGGGCGGCTTGAGCTATTGGCAGGTTGTTTCGATCATGCAGGGGATCGCCGCCAAAGCCCGGATCGCCGCATTCGACATCG
>JBMLRS010000683.1:0-11503 GCA_049240905.1 Elsteraceae bacterium | reverse complement strand
CTCGGCTGCCTCGACGATCGTCGAGGCCTCTTGAGGCGGCGGGGCCTTTCATAATGCTCATTAAAAACACAATCACAAGGTTGTGATGAATGATGATTTCCCTTCTTGGTTTCCGCAGCCTTCCCTCCGGCCGTCCCCCGATGAACCCGATCGCCTTGGGCGGCTTCCTGGTTTTCGGCGCGTCGATCTTCGCGCAAGCGCCTAGCCCCGCCTATGCGGCCGACGCCGCAGTGCAGATCGCGCAAGTCGTCAACCCGGATCCGTCGCGCCCTCAGCAAGGAACGGGAGGGCGGTTGCCGGGTTCCGGCGCCCCGATCACGACAGAGCCCAATCCCGGCGCGGACATCACCGGGGAAAAGGACTCCGAGCGGCTGATCGATGCGTTTCGTCCAAAAGGGCTGCGCGCCGGCGACTTCGTAATGTATCCGAAGATCGAAACCGGAGTGGTTTACAATTCGAACATCTTCGCCCAGCCGACGCGCGCGAAGGGTGACTTCATAGCCAGCGTCCAGCCTGAGCTCAGCCTGCGCTCTCAGTTCGACACGCATATGCTCAACGTCACGGGGTCGGTGCAGGCCTTGAAGCATACGCGCTTCACCACGGACGACCAGATCAACGGGCAGTTCTCAACCGAAGGCCGGTATGACGTTTTGCGCAATTGGAATCTCTCGGGACGCCTGGGCTTCTCAGCCGATCACGAGGATCGCGCTAGTCCGGACGCCGCGCAGGGCAAGGAGCCGCTGCGGACGAACACGCTGACCGGGCAGATCGGCACGACCTATCAGCAGGGCGACTACCTGCTCTCAGGCTTCCTGGAATCCGACCGGCGGACCTATGGAACGGTGGCGACCAACAGCGGTTCGCTGAACAACTCTGACCGGGACATTTGGGAGCAGAGGGCGAGGATTCGGGCGGGTTACGAATTCCTCCCCAGCTACCTCGTGTTGGGGGAGGTCGAGGGCAATCGGCGGGTCTATGATCGCGAGGTCGATCGGTCGGGCTTCAAGCGCGGCAGCACCGGTTTCCGCGTCTCAAGCGGCGTGGGATTGGAGTTCACCCAAGTGCTGCGCGGCGATTTCCTGGTCGGCTACATGCAGCAGGATTATGACGACCCAAGGTTCCGCAGCCCATCGGGGCCTTCGATCAAATCAAGCTTCACCTGGACTCCGGGGAAGCTGACCGTCGTGATTCCGGCCATTGAGCGGTCGGTTTATGAGACGACGTTGCTGAACGCTTCCTCTCGCGTGCGCACGGCTGGAACTCTGCTGATCCGCCATGAGCTTGCCCGCAACATCCTTCTCACGGGTTTCGGCGGGCTGTATTTCGACGAGTATCAGGGCGTCAATCGCAACAGCACCAGCTATGATCTGCGCTTCCGCGCGTTGTATGCGTTCGGTCCGGAGGTTTATGTGGCGGGCGAGATCGAATATCGGTCGCGTAATTCGCAGTTGACCAACAACAACTACGATCAAGCGATCGTTGGGTTCCGAGTTGGCATGCAGTTTTAATTTACAGGCGCCCCTTCTTCGGGTTCGCTGGGAGGAAGCGCGATGAGCGCGCAGGGCGTTGCGCCGCAGTCCATCATTCAGGAGGAAACCGCGAAAGACCGCTTCCGCCAAAGCTTCCGCTGGGCCTGGCGGGTGGTGTGGCGGGGCAAGTTCCTGATCGTGGCTTGCGTTCTGCTGTTTCTCGCGCCGACGGTGCTGATTCTCCAGCAACTCTCGCCCCGCTACACGGCGGTGACGCGGCTTCTGATTGAATCCCCGGAGGAGAATGATTCGCTACTCGATCGCGGAACCGCGTCGCGCACCAGGGTGAATGAAGCGATCGTTCTGACCGAGGCCGAAGTGCTGTTGTCGCCGTCCCTGGCGAAGCGGGTGATCCAGAAGCTCAATCTGCAGAACGATCCTGAGTTCAACGCCGCGCTGCGCCCGCCCAATCCCGTCGAGCGATGGCTCAGCCTTTTGAATCCGATCGCCTGGATTCCCGACGCCTGGTTGAGTCCACCTGATCAAGGGGTTTCGACCGAAGGCCGATCCAAAATGGCCGACGCACGGGTCTTGAACCGGTTCCTGTCCCGTTTGGACGTGCGCGCCGAACGCCGCGCCTTCGTCATCACCGTGTCCTTCGCCTCGGAGAACAGGGAAAAAGCGACGCTGATCGTCAACACGCTGGCCGATCTCTACATCGTTGACCGATTGGAGGCCGGGTTGGAGGACGCCCGGCGGGTGACATCCTGGTTGTCGGAGCGGCTCGAAGCGCTCAGAGCGGACGTCGCAGTCGCTGAGGCAGCCGCCGACACTTATCGGACCCAGAACGGACTGCGCCGCCGGGACCGAAACGCCACAGTCGGCGATCAGCAGCTGACGGAGCTGAACTCGCGGCTCGTGCTGTCTCGCGCCGATCTCGCGCAGAAAAGCGCTCGGCTGGAGCAGGTGCGCGCGCTGACGCGCTCCAGAACGGGCAGCATCGACACGGCGTCGGACGTGCTGAATTCGTCGCTCATCCAGCGTCTTCGGGAGCAAGAGGCCAATGTGCAGCGCGACCTGTCCGACGCCAGCAAAACCTATGGCGAGCGCCATCCCAGGCTGATCGGCATGCAGGCTGATCTGGCCGAACTGCGCAGCAAGATCGGGTTGGAGATTCAGAAGATCGCGGCCTCCCTGGCGAACGAGGTCGAGGTCGCGTCGGTCGGCGTACGGACCCTGGAGCAGCAGCTCACGCTTCTGCGTCGCGAGGGCGATCAGGCCGGCGCCGCGGAGATCAAGCTGCGCGAGCTCGAGCGCCAGGCAGACACCAGCCGGGGTCTTTACGAAGCCTTCCTGGCCCGCTTCAAGCGCGACGCCGAGCGAGAGCGGGTGCAGCGCGCCAACGCGCGCATCCTGGCGGTCGCGAACATTCCCGTCGCGCCCTCCTTCCCGCGCAAATCGATGATCCTGAGCGTCGTTCTGACGCTCGGCGCTGCGATGGGCGTCGGCCTGGTGTTCTTGCTCGATCGGCTTGACGGCGCGCTTCGATCGACCGAAGACGCGGAAGAGCTGACCAATCTGCCGGTTTTGGCGATGATCCCCTCCGGCCGCCGTCGACGGGGCCAATCGGTCGACGCGTCGGTGATCGCCCAACCGCGCACCCCGCTGGCCGAGGCGATCCGCGGGCTGCGCACAGCTCTCCAATTGCGGGAGCGGGACGGCGGGCGAAAGGTGGTGCTGGTCACCTCCTCGACGCCGCGCGAAGGCAAGAGCTTCGTGTCGTTGTCTCTGGCGCGCAGTTTCGCGTCCGCCGGCTCCCGCACCCTGTTGATCGACGCCGACGTGCATAGGCCGCGCCTGCGCGTCACCGCCGGCGTGACGACCGAGATTGGGCTTGCCGAAGCGCTGCGTGGCGAAGCGACGCTGGAGGAGGCGATTGTTGACGATCCCTCCGGCCCGCTGAAGATCATGATCGCCGGACGCACGGCGGGGCGCGAAGTGGATCTGTTGAGCGAGCCCGGGATGGAGAGCCTCCTGTCCGAACTCTCCAGCCAGTTCGATCGTATCATCATCGACTCTCCGCCAGCGTTGGCCGTGTCGGACACGTCTCTTCTGACGCGCATCGCCGACCAGGTGATCTATCTGATCCGTTGGAACTCGACGCCGCGCGACGCGGTGCGCACGGGCGTGCGGTTGCTGCGGTCCTCCGGCGCGCCCTTGGTCGGCGTGGTGTTGTCGCAAGTCAACATGCGCAAACACAAGCGCTACGGATATGGCGACTACGGTCATTATTATGGTCGGTATGGGGAGTATTATGGCAAGTGACGGGGCCTTGGGCGGCGGGTCGGGTCGTCCCGCCTCCGTCTTACCGGGATTGCTGACAGGGGCTGCGATGGCGGTTCTGCTGTTGGGACTCGGCGGTCCCAGCCTCGTCGGCGCCTTGGTCGCGCTCCCCGGCGTGGCGGCGATGTCTCAGGTCCGGGCCGGCGACGCGCTCTCGCCGGAGCGATATGATCAGGCGGCGGGGGCTCTGGCCGAGAGCGCTCGGTTCTGGCCCGACGGATCGCTGGAAGCCGATCGCGGTTATCTGCTTCTCAGACGCGCCGAAGCCATGGAGCCCGGCGAAACCCGCGACCGGGCCTATCGCGCGGCGATCGACGCGACCCAGGCCGGCCTGGCTTCCGCGCCGGCGCAACCGAGCGCCTGGGCGCGGCTGGCCTATCTTGAACTGCGCCAAGGAAATCGTCCGGCTTCGCTCGCGGCGCTTCGGATGTCCTTGATCACCGGATCGGTGGTCCCGGAGCTGATGACGTCGCGATTGGAGATCGGGCTGCGCCTGGCGGCCTTGTTCGACGCGGAGATGGTCGGGCTGATGAAGCGTCAGATCCGGCTGATCTGGATCTTGAAGCCGGAGTACGTCACCCAGTTGTCGGCTGATCCCTCGGCCGCTGATTTCGTGCGCGCCGCACTCGCCGAGCTGGATGAGGCGGACATGCGCGAGTTCATTCGCCAGAATCGTCGCTGATCGGCTCCGCCGAGCCCGACAACTCGCCGCGGCTCCAGGCTTGAGCGCAGCCGAACCCGAGCAAGGCGGCGTAGGTCATGGCGATCGCCGGCATCTGCGCGCTGAAATCCACCAGCCCATGCGTCAGCAACAACGCGGTCGCGGACAAGGCGATCGCCGGCGGCAGACGACTGCGTCGCCGACGAATCAGCGCGCGAACGCACAGGCCCGCGGCGCCCAGGAGCATCAGGTAGAACGCGCCCGCCCCAATGACGCCGAGATCCATCAACAACTCCAAATGGGCGTTGTGGGCGAAGTCGTAGATGACAGGGCGGGGCAGGGAGACGTCGCGGTACATCCGGAACGCCGCGGCGAAGGCGCCGAAACCATGCCCCAGGAACGGCGCGTCGCCGATCGCCCCCCAGACGAGACGGAAGAGCTGGCCGCGATCGCCCTCAAGTTCTGTCGTCTCGACCAGCCGCTCCAACGTCACCCCGCCGGTCACCGCGAGCAAGCCGCCCAACACGAGAACCGCCAGCGTCATGAACGCGAAGGCCAGACGCCGTGAGAGCATTCGCACGGCCGTGAGGCATAGGATGAGGGTGACGACGGCGATCAGCGTCGCGAGGAACGCCCCTCTGGAGTGGCTTAGCATCAAGGCCGTCCAGGCCACCGCGGCCCCGGTCAACCAGGGGCAGGCCCCCAGCAAGACGGATTCGGTTCGCCGATGGGCGGAATCTCCCGGCCCGATCCGGGAAAGATGCTGGGCGGCCAGCCCGATCGCGAGCACGACGCCGATCCCGGCGTAGGCGGCGAAGGCGTTTCGATTGACGAAACTGCCGGTCGCGTCGCCCAGATAGGCCCATTTCTGATACCAGAGGATGGTTTCAGACCCCAGCAGATGCAGGGCCAGACCATAACCCGAATAGAGCATCGCGACCCGCGCGAGCGTGAGCAGGCCCAGCTGCGCGCGCGCGGGGTCGCGCCCCAATTGAAGCGCCAGCCAGAACACGCTCGCGAACAGGCAAAAGCGCAGCAGCGCGGTCCATGTCATCGCCGGGTCGAGGGAGACGGACCCGCCCGCCGCCGTTGACCCGAGCGCCGACGCGACGTCGGTCCACAGCGGATGGCGCCAACTCGAGGGCGCAAAATCAACCGCCTGCGCCGCCGCCCAGATCACGACGATCGCGAAGGGCGCAAGGATGAACCAGACGCGGCCCGGCGCGACGCGGACGCGCGCACGTCCGGTGGCGAGCGCGACGCACCAGACCGCCATCAGGAGCCCGATCCAGATCGCCGCGGCGCTCCAGGCCCAGGGGCGTTGAGAGCCGAAAGGCAGCGGAGCCAGCGCTAGCAACGTCAGAAGAGCGCGAAAGAGGGCGCTGTTCGCCGTCACGCTCAAAGCGCCTTCGCCGGAGCAGCGCGCGCCAGCAGCAGTGATTCGATCCGCGCCGTGGCCTTTCCATCGCCGAATCGATTATGCGCGCGCGCCATAAGGCTACGGCGCTCCGGGTCGTCGATCAGGGCGCCGGCTTCGGCGGTGATCGCATCGGCGTTTGTGCCGATGACCCGGCCGTTCCCGCCTTCCACCACCTCGGGGCGTTCCGTGCGCTCCCGCAGCACCAGGACCGGCTTGCCGAGAGCGGCCGCCTCCTCCTGCACGCCGCCAGAATCCGTCAGGATCAAGTCGGCTTGCTTGAGCAACGCGACGAACGGCAGATATTCCAGCGGCGGCGTGACATGCAGGTTCGGATAGCTGTCGGCGAGGCTCTGCGCCAGATGCCCGACGGCGGGCGAGGCGTGTGCGGGAAAGACGATTTCGCAATCGCCGCGCGCCGCCAACGCGCGGATCGCCGCGCCGATGCCCTCCAATCGAGCGCCGCAATTCTCGCGGCGGTGCACGGTGGTCAACAGCAGCGGGCGACCGGCCCGCAGGCTATTGATAATGGGACCGGCGGCGCCGATCGCCTTCGGGTCGCCGTTCAGGACGTCCAGCGCGACGTTGAGGGCGTCAACGATGGTGTTGCCAGTGACGACCACCTTGTCCGGCGCCACGCCCTCTTGAAGGAGGTTGTCGCGAGCGCGAGGCGTGGGGGCGCAGTGCAGGGAAGCGAGCTGGCCGATCAGCCGACGGTTCATCTCCTCCGGCCACGGCTCCTCTGAATCGCCGCTCCGCAATCCGGCCTCGACATGGGCGATCGGCGCGCGCGCCTGATAGGCGGCGAGGGCGGCGGCCATCGCGCTGGTGGTGTCGCCTTGGACGACGACCCAGTCCGGCTGCTCGCGGTTGATGACACGCGCTACTCCGGACAAGATTCGCGCCGTGGTGGCGGAGAGGGGTTGATCGGGCGTCATCACGTCGAGATTGTAATCGCACCGGATCGGGCTGGCCGCGAGCGCCTGCTCGACCAGCTCGCGATGTTGTCCGGTAAGGCAGACGCGGAGATCGGCCGCGGGGTTATTCTCAAGCGCGATGGCCAGGGGCGCGAGTTTGATCGCCTCCGGACGCGTGCCGATGACTAACAGGATCTTGTGGCGGTGGGCGGGCGACATTCTACTACTTCATGAAACTGATGAACGCATCCGCGCCCAAGGGGTCCAGTTGCCTGGACGGCCGAGCGCTTGTAATGAAACGGGGAACGGGTCGTTGGCAAGTCGCGATGCGATCAATCGTTCGGCACGGGTGAAGACGACGCTTTATGTGTGGAATTCTGGCGGTCATAGGCGTGCGGGAGCCCGTCGGCGACGATGCGGCGAAGGCGCTGGATCGATTGCGTCATCGCGGCCCGGACGACGAGGGGTTGATCACCTTGTGGGGCGAGCGGCTGGCGCTCGGGCATCGGCGGCTTTCGATCTTCGACGCCGATCGGCGGAGCCAGCAACCCATGATCTGTCCACAGACCGGGAACGCGATTTCGTTCAACGGCGCAATCTACAATTTTTTTGAGTTGAAGCGTGAGCTGCAGGCGCTGGGCGAGCGGTTC
Organism: Elsteraceae bacterium; assembly: GCA_049240905.1. Lineage (GTDB taxonomy): Bacteria > Pseudomonadota > Alphaproteobacteria > Elsterales > Elsteraceae > JBMLRS01. The sequence goes on along the minus strand of JBMLRS010000683.1, from coordinate 4,046 downwards.
GCGACGGAAAGCGACACGGAGGTGATCCTTGCCGCCTACCGCCATTGGGGTGACGACGCGTTTCGACGCTTCAACGGCATGTGGGCGATTCTCCTCCATGACGCGAGGGCCGGCCGGTTGGTGGTCTGTCGCGATCGCATGGGCGTGAAGCCGCTTTATGTCATCAACACAGGCGAGCGGATCGCCTTCGCCAGCGAGATCGGCGCCTGCGCCACGGCGGCACGCCGCCCGATCAGCGTCAACCCCGACGTCGTTCATGACTTTCTGGTCGGCGGCGCGGTGGACCATGGCGCGGAGACTTTCGTGGCTGGCGTTTCACAGGTTCCCCCCGGCGCGCTATGGCGCGTCGATCCGGCCGGCCGAATCGAACGGCGGCGGTTTCATGATTGGGCGGAGCCCGAGCCGGAGGACGAACGGGCGGGAGATCCCGAGGCGCTTCGCGCGCTGCTGTTGGACGCCGTCCGGATCCGCCTGCGTTCTGATGCGGCCAGCGTTTCGTTGCTGTCCGGTGGGTTGGACTCCTCGATCGTCGCCTGGGCTGCGTCCCAAGGGGTTGGCGAGCGATCCAGTTTCCAAGGCGTCGTCACCTACGGCTACGCCGACCTTGATCGACAGTGGGACGAAACCGAGGCCGCGAGAAAGGTCGCCGCGCATCTGGGGCTGACATCCGGCCATCAGATCCATCTGGCGGAGACTGCGCCCGGCCCGGACGAACTCGACAAGCTATTCGACTCGCAGGAACAGCCCTTCGCCACGCCCTCCATCCTCGCGGCGTTTCGAACCTATCGAGGCTTGCGGGAGCGCGGCGTTAAGGTAGCCTTGACCGGGGAAGGAGCCGACGAGCTGTTCGGCGGTTACACGGCCCGCTATGGCAATCTTCTCATCAGGGACCACTTGCGCGTCGGCCGCTTCGGCGCAGCCGCCGCGATGGCCCGCACGCCCCACGGCTCCCCGTCCGGCGCGCTCAACCAGCTTGTCTGGGACCTGCCGATCGCACCGCTGCGGGCGTTGCTGAGGCGCCTTCGGTCTAACGTCAAAGCCATCGCGCCTTCCTTCTGGAGCCGGAGCGAAGAGCGCTTCGAGCGTTGGGTCGCAGAGCGCCGCAAGGCGCTGCGGAGTCGCTTGATCGACGACATCCGTCGCAGCGCCCTGCCCAGCATCCTGCGTTACGCTGATCGATGCAGCATGGCCTCCGGCGTCGAGGCGCGGACGCCGTTTCTCGATCACCGGATCGTCGACTATGCGCTTCGGCTGCCGCCGTCCGAGAAGATCGGGCTGAGGGGGGGGAAGCTGCCGCTGCGCGCCGCGTTCAAAGCGATTCTTCCCGCGCAGGTGACGCAGGCGCCGAAAGCGCGCGGCTTCGGGCATGCGGAGCAATTTCAGATCGGCCGGATGGATCTTGATGAAGTGCTCAGAAACCCGCCGGCGGCCGCGCATGAGTTCCTGGACATGCCGAAATTGCGCAGCTTGGTCCAAAGCGAAGCTGCGACGATGACGCTGTGGTGGCCGATCTGCCTTCTGCTCTGGTTGGCGCGGTTGGAACGCCACGCGCGATGACGGCGTTTCGGGCGTTTCACGACGAACTGATCGCGCGATTTGGCGAAGAAGCCGCGCAGGCGCGGCATGAGCTGTTCTTTCACGCCGCGACGCCGCGCGGTTGGCGTCCGAAATGGCGGCAGGGGCTTCGCGCGCTGGCAGCCGCCGCGAGGGATCTCTGGTGGCTCTATGGCGCGGTCGGGCCCCGGCGCGGCGTGAGAGCGGGAGAGCTGGTCCGCGTGGCGAGCTTGCCGGGGCCGAGCGGCTGGCGGACGCTGGCCCGCGCCTCAGCCGCGACAGCCTCGATCGTGCTGCTGCATCCCCGGATGGGGCGGCGCCTGGCCGATGGGGAGACCGTGATCTGGCTTCTGCGTCCAAGCCTGTCCGCGCTGGTGACGCGGCCGGAGACGCGCGCCGGGCGGCGGGCGACGAGGGGAGAGGAAAAGATTCCGATCAGCGCCCTGGCCGTGGCGGCGACGGCGTGGCGACGCGCGCTATGGCGTTCCGCCTGGCGCCGCAGTTTGCCGGCCTCGCCCGGCGCGCTGCTACTGCACAATGATTTCGACATGATGAACGCCTCCGCGATCGGACTTGGCTGGCCGACGATCTGCTTGCAGCATGGCGTCCCGACGGACGAATTCTTTCCGGCGCGCGCGGACTGGCAAGTGGTCTGGGGCGCGCTCAGCGAACAGGCCTATCGCGCGGCCGGAGTCCCGGCTGAACGGTTGATCGTCGACGCGCTTGGCCGCGGCGCCGACGCCGCTGATCCAAGGGATCAACCGCCCAGCGGGCTTGCTCTGCTCTCGCAGACCCACGCGATGATCCTGGGGCGGGAGACGCGCTCGGCGTTCGTGCGGTTCGCGGATGCGGCGGCGCAGATCTCCGGCCTGCGCGTCCTGCTTCATCCGCAGGAGGCTACGCGGCGCACGCCCTATCGGGCGCAGGCCGGAATCCGGATCGAACGCCCGCCGCATCGCCTGCTGACCGCCGGCGCGGAACCTCCCGCGGTCGTGCTCGGGCTGTGTTCGACCGCGCTGCTTGACGCCTTGATCGCCGGGCATTTCGTCGTTGGATTGTCCTACCCGTCATCCGGGATCGGGGTGGAGAACGCAGCCGCGCGCCGCGTGGCCTCGCCTCCCGAAATCGTCGTCGACGCCGCGGCGGCCGGGGCGCTTCTGGAGCGCTTGCGGAGCGATCCCCGGGCGCGGAGCGACCTCATCGCGCGCCTCCGGAACTGGCGTCGCGCCAGCTTTGCGCCATCGACTGGCGGATTGTCCGGCTTGCTGGCGCGGGTCATGCCGTCATGATCGCGCTCGGCCTTGTCTATCTAGCCCTGACGCTGCTCGCCGATTTCATCTCCGCGGCGCTGTACGCGGCAACCGACCTGCCGGAGATGGCGTTTCTGCGCGTCGCCCGCGACGGGCTTGGCCTGGCGCTCGCCGCAGTCGGCGTCTTCAATCCCCGTCTCCCGCGCGCCGTGCGGTGGACCGGTCTCGGTTATCTCGGATTGATCGGCGTCTATTTCGTCGCTGGCGCGGCCGACTCGCAAAGGCCACTGCTCCTGGTCGTGTCCGCGGCCCAGCTGTCGATCCCGGTGGTGCTCACCTTGGTTGGCGCGGGCAGCCTGTCCTCGCCATCGGGCGTGCGGATGGCCAGCGCCTTGACGATCTTTCTGGGGGTGGCCTCAGCGTTGTTTGGAATGTGGGATAGCCGCAACACCGACTTCTGGACGAACGTGATCGCCTACGGCGACTATCTGTATGAAGTGAAGCGCATTCAGGTCGGCTATCATCCGATAACCTTGCTGCCTTGGAATTTCTTTGGTTTCGAGGGCGTGAGGCGCGCGGCGGGCCTGGTGGCCGCGCCGCTGGCGCAGGGCGCCTTTCTATCGATCGTCGGCGTCGTCGCCTTCGCCTGGCGCCGGGAGCGTGCGCCGGTCACCGCCTACCTGCTGCTCGGCCTCGCCGCCTTCGGGATCTATCAGAGCGGCACCCGCGGCGCGATCCTGACGCTTGTTCTGGCGCTTCCTCTGGTCGTCGTGCTCGCGCGCGTGCGCTCGGCCAACGCGCGAGGAGCCGGCGTCGGTCTTGACATCGTGCTGCTCACCATCGGCCTTGCGTTCAGCTTTCAGACCTTGGCCTTCATCTTCTCCTACACCGTCGGGCTCGAGGATGGGTCTACGATCGGCCATGTCCGCGCGCTGCAACGGAATCTGAGAGACCTACCAGGCGTCCTCTTTCTTGGCGAAGGATTGTCGGCGGCCGGGGCGGCGGCGGCGGACGCCGGCCTGGATATCGCCGGCGGCGGAGAAGGTTCGATCTTCTCGATCGCCTTCCAGATCGGCGTTCCTGGCGCGATCGTCTTCCTGGCGTTCTGCGCAGCGATCTCGCGTGGATTGAATCAGGTCCGCCGCAGTGGCGGGGAGTTCATAAATCTGGCGGCGGCGTTGATCGCCCTGCTGATCTCCAGCGCCATCCATCTGGCCTCTTCGGAGACCTTGCTCTCGGTCT
>JBMLRS010000682.1:757-1478 GCA_049240905.1 Elsteraceae bacterium | reverse complement strand
GAATCTGGCCGCTGATCCAGCCGGATTGGTCGCTGGCGAGGAAGATCACCGCATTGGCGATGTCCTCCGGCGCGCCGAGGCGGCGGGTGTGGATGCCCTCCACCAGCTTCGCCTGCCCTTCCGGGCCATAGGCCTCCCACTGGCGGCGCGTCGCGGGATTGGAGAGCACGAATCCGGGCGCGACCGCGTTGCAGGTGACGCCATACCGTCCCAGATCCTGGCTGATCTGCTTGGTCAGGCCGACCAGCGCATGCTTGGAGGCGGTGTAGGCCTGGATGCCGGTCAGGCTCGGACGCAGGCCGGCGCCGGAGGCGATGTTGACGATGCGGCCGAAGCGCTGGTTCTGCATCGCCGGGGCGACCGCCTGGGTCATCCAGAAGGCGCCATCGACGTTGGCCTGAAACAGCACCCGCCAGTCTTCCTCCGACACCTCGGCTATCGGCTTGCCGACCTGGCCGCGCACCCCGCCGGCGCTGTTCACCAAAATGTCGATCCGGCCAGTCACGTCCTGGATCTGCTTCACCACCGCGTGGGCGGCCGCGCGGTCGGAGAGATCCAGCACATGGGCGTGCATGCCGTTGGCGCGCGCGAACTGGGTCAGCCCGGCCTCGTCGCGGTCCAGCACATGGACGCTTGCCCCGCCGGATTTCAGCGCCAGCGCGATGGCCTGACCAATGCCCTGGGCGGCGCCGGTGACGAGAGCTATGCGGTCGTAGAAGCG
>JBMLRS010000682.1:0-747 GCA_049240905.1 Elsteraceae bacterium | reverse complement strand
GAAAAGTCTCGAAGGCCATCGGGCTATGGCCATCCTCAATCTCATGGATCAACGCGACAAGTTTGTCTATCACGGGCGTCGCCACGCCGACTTCGCGCGCCAGGATGGAGATCACCCCGATCTGCGGATCCACCTCGGTCTTGCGCTTGCGAACGGCGAGGTCGCGATAGATCCCGGAGTGGGTTTTCGCCGTGTGGCGATTGAACTCCGCCAAGGCCTTGATCGAGGCGCGGGCGCCCGCCTCGGACGCGCCGGGCGCGAAACAGGCGGGATCGAAGCCGTTGAAACCGATCGGCGTCACTTTGCGCGCCGCCGCCGTCGCCATCACTTCACGCGCCAGCCGATCGAAGACGACGAAGCGACGGGAATCGTCAAAATTCGCGGTCATGGAGTCAGTCGTCAGCGCCGTGGCGAACAGCATCGCGCCGTAGGCGAGCTTGCCCCAGAGATAGCCCCAGATATTGTCGGTCAGCACCGCGTCCGGTTCAAACAGCCGCAGCTTTTCGTGCATCGCGCGAGTGCGGTCCTGGATCGGACCTTCGATCTCGCCGACCACCACGGCCGCGCGATTGCCGAACAGAACCTCGCCCGGCCCCAGCCAATCCGCGCCGTAATTGACGAAGCAGCCCATGGTCCGCGCCGCGCCCACATGCCTGGCGATCGTCAGCTCGTTCAAGCCGTTCTGCGCGGACAGCACATAGCCGCCGGGCGCCAGGTGCGGCGCCAGCATGGCCGTCGCCGTCTCGG
>JBMLRS010000681.1:0-7667 GCA_049240905.1 Elsteraceae bacterium | reverse complement strand
GCCGGGTCCTGCACGAGGTCGAGAGTCTCCACGGCCGAGCGCAGGGATGTCAGCGGGTTGCGGATCTCGTGCGCTACGTCCGCCGCGAAGGCTTCGATCGCGCCGATGCGTTCGGTGAGGGCGGAGGTCATGGCCTCGAGACTGCGGCTCAGGTCACCCACCTCGTCATCGCGTTTTGCGAGGTCGGGCAGGGTGATCACCCTCGCTCGGTCCTGGCGGACGCGGTCAGCGGCGCGGCCGACGAATGTCTGCGGGCAGGCATGGACGGCTATGTCGCCAAGCCGATCAATGTCGCGCTGCTGGACGAGACGATCCTGCGCTTGCTGCCGCAGGCTGGCGATCTGCGCAGGGCGAAAGCGCCGCCTGGACCGCCAGAACCCGCGACGCCGAGCTCCAAAGAGGATGAAGCGGATTCAGGCGCCTCGGCGCTCGATTTGGCCGTGGTTGAGGAGAATTTCGGCGCGATCGGCCCGGACGCACAGGAAATGCTGGACATGTTCTTGAGCTCGACCGCGCCCCTCATAGACGAGCTGGATCAGGCGCTGGCGTCCGGCGCCGAGGAGGCCGCGCGCGACGCCGCCCACTCCGCCCGGGGCGCCGCCAACATGGCCGGGGCGCGCCATCTGGGCGATCTGCTGACGGAGATCGAACTGGCTCTGAAGGCGGGAGACGCCGCGAAAGCGAAGCTGATTCTCCCCGCCGTTCGCCCAGCCTTCACGGCGGTGGAGCAGGCAGTAGCTAGACTGTGTGACAAAGTCGGTGTTGGATAGGGCGTCAGATCTCCGCGAGATTCTGATCAAACCGCGCCGGAATCAGGCGCTGCTAGGGACGGAAATGGCGCAGATCGAATTCAGCACGATTGTTCCCTTGGTCGTCGACGACCAGGACTTCGTCCGCAAGATGGTGGTGCAGTTTCTCAACCGTCTTGGATGCGTCGAAGCCTATGAGGCCGCCGACGGCGACGCGGCCTACGCCGCCTGCGTGAAGTACAATCCGGACATCGTGATCTGCGACTTGAACATGAAGCCGACCAATGGCTTCGACTTCATGCGCAAGCTGCGCAACAGCCCGAACGTGCATGACAAGCATGTCCCGGTGATCTTCCTCAGCAGCAACACGGAATCCGGCGCGGCCGCCAAGGCCTTCGCCCTGGACGCCGACGCCTATCTGACCAAGCCGGTCAGCCCGAAACTGCTGCAGGAGCGCATCCAGCGCCTGCTGCCGCCCGGCGCCGGCAGTCAGGGCAAGCTCAACCGCCGTCCCAGCGCCCCACTGAAGTTCAAGCCCGGCCTGGACGCGATGGCGGTCGGGGAGAAACTGCAGTATCTGGGCTTCACGGATATCCAGAACATTCACCGCGAGGGCGCGTTTTGGCACGCCGACGCGAAAAGCCCTGCGAGAGCGACGCTGCATCTCGTCATCTCGCCCTACTCCGGCGAAGTGATCCGGATGCGTCCGACGCTGTAGGACCCTGACTGATTTGGGCTGCCCCTAACCCAACCATCACCAACTCACTCGCCGGCGCCCACACCAAACGCCCTCATGCTGAGCTTGTCGAAGCATCTGCCCTTCGACAGACTCAAGGTGAGGAAGAGAAATCGGACGACCCAAACGCCCTCATGCTGAGCTTGTCGAAGCATCTGCCCTTCGACAGGCTTAGGGTGAGGTAAGCGCCTGCACATCATCGAAAACTCGTCATCCACTCGCGCTCCGGACTGACCTCGCCCTTGCGTAAGGGTAGGTTACGGGTCGATAAAGAGGGCTCATGTTCAGCGCGTTGTTATCCCGCATCGGTCAGGCCGGCCTCGTCGTTCTGGCGGTGACCGCGATCGCCTTTGTGATGTTCCGCTTTGTCGGCGATCCCGTCGCCGCCATGTCGCGCGAGAACGCGACTGTGGCGGAGAAGGCGGAGCTGCGCGCGACGCTCGGCCTGGATCGTCCGATCCTGGTTCAGTATCTGGGATTTCTCGGGCAGGTCGTCCGCGGCGATCTGGGCCTCAGCTATCGCAACCAGCGCCCCGTTCTGGCGCTGATCGGCGAGCGACTTCCCGCGACTCTGGAGCTGGTGTTGGTGGCCACCGCCCTGTCCCTCAGCTTCGGCGTCTATCTGGGCGTGCTCTGCGCGCTACGGCCGAACGGCGTGGCCGCAAGACTGGTGCAGGCGCTGTCGCTGGTCGGCGTCTCGACCCCGACCTTCGTGACGGGAATCATGCTGATCCTCACCTTCGCCGTCGGGCTGAATTGGCTGCCCTCCTTCGGACGCGGCCAGACCATTCAGCTTGGCGGGTGGAGCACCGGCTTTCTGACGGTTTCCGGGCTGAAGGCGTTGATCCTGCCTGGGATCACGCTCGCGCTCTATCAGTTGACCCTGATCATGCGGCTGGTGCGTTCGGAGATGATCGACGTGTTGTCGTCCGACTATATCCGCTACGCCAAAGCCAGAGGGCTGCCGCCGCGCTACATCCAGTTCAAGCTCGCGCTGCGCAACGCGCTGATGCCGGTGGTCACCATCACCGGCCTGCAGATCGGATCGTTGATCGCCTTCGCCATCGTGACCGAGACCGTGTTCCAGTGGCCGGGCGTCGGCCTCCTGTTCATCCAGGCGGTCAGCTTCGTCGACATCCCCGTGATGTCCGCCTATCTGCTGTTCGTTGGTCTGATGTTCGTCGCGATCAACATGTTCGTCGATCTGCTCTATCTGGTGATCGATCCCCGTCTGCGGCGGCGCGCGGCGTGAGGCGCGTCCCGCTCTCCGTCCTGATCGCCGCCTGCGTCGCAGCCCTGCTGCTGGCGGCGGCGCTGGCCGCGCCCTGGATCGCCCCGAGCGACCCGACCGACGTCAAGACTTTCAATCTGATGGACGCCGAGATTCCGCCGATCTTCATGGCCGAAGGCGATCCGCGCTTCCTGCTGGGCACGGACAATCAGGGGCGCGATCTGGTCTCCGCCATTTTGTACGGCGCCCGCGTCTCGATCGCGATCGGCGGCGGGGCGGTGCTGGCGGCGGCGAGTTTCGGCGTGATTCTGGGGCTGCTCGCCGGATATTTCGGCGGTTGGGTCGACTCCGTCATCATGCGGCTGGGCGACGTGATCCTGAGCCTGCCGACCATCCTCCTGGCGCTCTTGGTCAGCGGGATCGCCCGCGCGCTGCTGCCGCAGGCGAGCTCCGCCGCCTGGGCGCCCTTCATCCTGATCGGGGCGATCGCGACCCATGAATGGGTGCAGTACGCCCGCACCGTGCGCGCCGCGACGCGGGTGGAGGGCGCGAAGGATTATGTGAAGGCCGCCAAGGTGATCGGCCTGCCCTCCCTGCGCATCATGATCCGCCATATCCTGCCCAACGTGATGAGCCCGGTGCTGGTGATCGCGACCATCAACCTCGCCGGCGCGGTGCTGACCGAGGCGACGCTGTCCTTCCTGGGCGTCGGCATGCCGCCGACCTACCCGTCGCTCGGCACCTTGATCCGCATCGGCAATGAGTTCGTGTTCTCCGGCATCTGGTGGATCGCGCTGTTTCCGGCCCTGACCTTGGTGATCCTGGTGCTGGCGGTGAACATCGTCGGCGATTGGCTGCGCGACCGCTTCAATCCGAAGCTTCAGGGGCGCGGGTGATGGAGCCGATCCTCGACATCCGGAACCTGAACGTCGAATTCGCGCTGGAGAGCGGCGAAATTCTCCGGGCGGTGCAGGAGGTCAGCCTCTCGGTGGGCGCGGGCGAGATCCACGCGCTGGTCGGCGAGTCCGGCGCCGGGAAAAGCACGATCGGCGCCGCCGTGATGGGGCTGCTGGAGCATCCCGGCCGGGTGAGCGCCGGGGAAATCCGCATCTGCGGCGAGTGGATGGATCCCGCCACCGGGCAGGCGGCGGGCGTGGTCGCCGGGCGCGACGTCGGCGCGATCTTCCAGGATCCGATGACCAGCCTGAACCCGCTGTTCACGATATCCAGCCAATTGTCCGAAACGATGCGGCATCACCTGGGCTTGAGCGCGGCGGCGGCGCGGGCGCGCTCGCTCGACCTGCTGCGCTCGGTCGGCATTCCGGAGCCGGAGCGGCGGCTGGATTTCTATCCCCATCAACTCTCGGGCGGGCAGCGCCAGCGCGTGGTGATCGCCGCCGCCCTGTCCTGCAACCCGCGCTTTCTGATCGCGGACGAGCCGACCACCGCGCTTGACGTCTCGGTCCAGGCGCAGATCCTGAAGCTGATCCGCCAGCTCACCCAGGAGCGCCAATTGGGCGTGCTGCTGGTCACTCATAACATGGGCGTCGTGGCTGAGATCGCGGATCAGGTCAGCATCATGGCCCAGGGCCGGATCGTGGAGAGCGGCCCGGTCGTGGAAATCCTGGGCGCGCCGAAGCACCCCTACGCCCGCGCGCTGATCGGCGCGGTGCCGCGGATCGACAAGCGCCTCGACCGTCTGCCGACGCCGAACGAGGAAACCCCGAAATCCGCCGCCGCCCGCGCCGCCGTGCGCGACAAGGCTTTAAGGCAAGGGCGCCGAGCGCCTTCCGCCGGCCCCTTGCTGGAGGTTTCCGGCCTGACGGTGGAATACCGCTCCGGGGCCGGCTTCATGGGCTTGGGCGCCAGAAGATTCCGCGCGGTCGACGACGTCAGCTTCACGGTGGCGGAGGGCGAGATCTTCGGGCTGGTCGGGGAAAGCGGCTGCGGCAAGACCACCGTCGCCAACAGCATCGCCGGGCTGATCCGTCCCACCGCCGGGGACGTCAAGCTGAATGGGGAGGCGCTGCACCAGACCCGCCGCCATCAGGGCCGGCAAGACCTGCAGATGATCTTTCAGGATCCCTATTCCGCGCTGAACCCACGCCTGCGGGTCGGCTCGGCGTTGGCGGAGCCGATCCTGTTCTACCGCCTCGCGCGCAATCAGGCGGAGGCGGAGGCGGACGTCGGGATCCTGCTGGAGGCGGTGGGGTTGGACGCCTCCGCGGCGACCCGCTTCGCCCACGCCTTTTCCGGCGGCCAGCGCCAGCGCGTCTCCATCGCCCGCGCGCTTGGCGCCCAGCCGCGCCTTCTGATCTGCGACGAACCCACCTCCTCCTTGGACGTCTCGGTCCAGGCGCAGATCCTCAATCTGCTGAAAGACCTGCGCGACGCCACCGGCCTCAGCCTTCTCTTCATCAGCCACGACCTCGCCGTGGTGCGCCAGCTCTGCGACCGGGTCGGCGTGATGCGGGCGGGCAAGATCGTGGAGCAGGCGGACGGCGAAAGCCTGTTCGCCAACCCGCAGCACGCCTACACCCGCGAGCTTCTTTCCTTGGTCCCGTCGATGGACAAGATCGCGCCGGCGGCGTGAGAAGGGGCGCGCGTGACCTGCGCCGCAACTGGTTCACAGAGAGAAGTCTGACAAGTAAGCTCGACATTCAACGACCCGGAAACGGGACGGGCATGAGGATTGCAGCCGAATTCGGCGTCAGCAACAGGGGGAAAGCAGCATGAGAGCGTTTATTGGGGTCGCGGCCTTGGCCGTCCTGTCCATGGTCACGGCGCGGGAGGCTTCGGCCCAGACGCTGCGCTGGTCGGCGCCGACGGACATCGTGGGGATGGACCCCTACTCCCACACGGAGAGCTTCACCACCAGCATGCTGCATCACGTGTTCGACCCGCTGGTCCGGCGCGGCCGCACTTTGCAGTTGGAGCCGGCGTTGGCGGTGAGTTGGACCAATCCCGCTCCGGATCGCTGGCGCTTCGAGCTGCGCCAGGGCGTGAAGTTCCACAATGGCGACGCCTTCAACGCGGACGACGTGGTCGCCTCCATCACTCGGCTGCTGGATCCGGGCGCCCGCGCGCGCGGCAATCTCGCCACCGTGGTCAAGGCGGAGAAGGTCGGCGAACACACCGTCGACATCATCACGCGGGGCCCATACCCCCTCCTGCTGAACGACCTCGCCGGCATCTACATCATGGGCAAGAAATGGATGGAGGCGAACGACGCGCTGCGTCCCGGCAACATCCAGACCGGCGTCACCACCGCCGCCTCCACCCAAGCCAACGGCACCGGCCCCTTCAAGCTGGAATCCTTCAAGCCCGACGTGGGCGTGAATCTCGTCGTGAATCCGGATTGGTGGGACAAGGCCACCCATAACCTGAAGCGGATCGAGTTCAAGCCCGTGAAGTCGGACGCCACGCGCGTCGCGGCGCTGCTGTCGGGCGAGTTGGACATGATCGCGCCCGCCCCCTTGCAGGATCTGGCGCGCATCGGTCAGGCGAACGGCTTCAAGGTGGTTGAGGAGCCGGCCCTGCGCCTGATCTTCCTCGGCCTCAATCACCGCGCGGAGCTGAAGGCGATGCCGGGCGAGAAGAACCCCATGCTGGACCTGCGCGTGCGGCAGGCGATGTGGCGCGCGATCGATCTGGACACGATCCAGAGGCGGATCATGCGCGGCAAGTCGCGCAACACCGGCACCTTGGTCGCCCCCGCCGTCCCCGGCTTCGACGCCGAGAACGACAAGCTGCTGGGCTATGACCCGGAAGCGGCGAAGAAGCTGCTGGCCGAGGCCGGCTACCCGAACGGCTTCAAGACCAAGCTGGATTGCCCGAACGACCGCTACATCAACGACGAACAGACCTGCGTCGCCATCGCCGCGATGTGGACCCGCGTCGGCATCCAGACCGAACTGAAGACCGAGTCCCGCGCGACCTACTTCCCGCGCATGGACAAGGGCGAAATGGACGCCTTCATGCTGGGCTGGGCCACCCTGCCGCCGATGGACGGCTTCAGCGTGCTCTCCGCCCTGCTGACCGAGCCGAAGGACAATTTCGGCGGCTCCAATTCGATGGGCTACAAGAACGCGCGGATCGAGGAACTGACCCGCCTGTCCGCCGTCGAGTTGGACGAGCCGAAGCGCCGCGCGATGCTGATCGAGGCGCTGAAGATCGCCAAGGACACCGTCGCCTACATCCCGCTGCACCAGCAGCCGGTCGCCTGGGCGATGAAGGCGAACATCGAGGTCCCGCAGTTCCCGGACGAATATGTCCGGCTATGGTTCGCGACCGTCAAGTAGCGCCGCCCTCCGACGGGCTCAGCGCGAGGGCTTAACCCCTCATGCTGAGCCTGTCGAAGCATGAGCCCTGTCCTCGCCCCTCGACAGACTCGGGGTGAGGACACCCCCTCATGCTGAGCCTGTCGAAGCATGGGCCCGCCCCTCGACAAGCTCGGGGTGAGGACAAAAATCCCTCATGCTGAGCCTGTCGAAGCAGGAGCCTGTCGAAGCAGTAGCCGCGGATTAATCGACCGACCGGACAATTTTTGCTATTCCGGGTTCGACCGGAACCACGGACCGACTGTATGGCTCGCACCCGCGCGCAGGATTATGACGCGAAACGAACGGCGATTCTGGCCAAGGCGGCGGAGCTGTTCGCCCGCCATGGCTACGCCGGCGCCTCGATCACCATGATCGGGGAGGCCTGCGGCGTCTCCAAGGCCCTGCTCTATCACTATTATCCGGATAAGGAGGCGGTGCTTTACGACATCCTCGCCACCCATCTGGAGGAGTTGAACCAGGCGGTCGACCGGGCGGCGGCCGCCGCGCCGCAGGGCGACAGGCTCTACGCCATCGCCGCCGCCCTTCTGGACAGCTACCGCGACGCCGACGCCGAGCATAAGGTCCAGCTCAGCAATCTCACCCTGCTGCCGCCGGAGAAGCAGGAGGCG
>JBMLRS010000680.1:0-2412 GCA_049240905.1 Elsteraceae bacterium | reverse complement strand
CGTCAAGACCCTGGCCGACGCCTATGTCGCGAGCTTCGACCCCGCGCGCAAAGCGACGATCCGCGCGGAGATCACGACGATCATCCACGACGAAGCGCCGGTGATCCCGGTGGCTTGGTTCGAGCACACCGTCGCGGTGTCCAACCGTCTCGCCAACGTGATCATCGATCCTTTCGAGACGCGCTACTTCCTGGACCGAGCGAGCTGGAAAGGTCTGTAGAGCCAGCGCCTTGTCGATAGCGTCATCGATCGGCGCGCGATGCGCGCAGGCGCTGATCATGGCCTGGGCGTCGGCCACTCTCTGCTTCCTCTTCGTTCACGCTCTGCCGGGCGACCTCGCCTTGCGGGTTGCGGCGGCTCGGGTCGGCGAGGACCGCGTCACCCAGGAGACCGCGGCGCGGATCCGTCTCGAGGAGGGGTTGGATCGCCCATTGGCGGTCCAATACGCGCGCTGGCTCTCCCGGCTGGCGCAGGGCGATCTCGGCGTCTCCCTGGTCACGCGAAAGCCGGTGATCGAGGAGTTGGCCTATCACGGGCGGCTGACCTTGATCCTCGGACTCGCCGGCTGGGCGTTATCCTACCTGATCGCGCTGCCGATCGGCGTGATCGCGGGCTGCCGGCCAAATGGGCTGCTGGACCGGATGGTGACGCTTTGCTCGGTCGCCCTGGCGTCACTGCCCACTTTCATGGTCGGGCTTGGCTTGATCTCCCTCTTCGCTCTGACCTTGAGATGGCTTCCGCCCGCTGGATTTCGGACCGAGGCGCATCTGATCCTTCCGGCCACGACCCTCGCCTTGGGGCTCGCAGCCTATTCGGTTCGAGTGATCCGAGACGCGGTGGAGCAGGTGCGCGGCGCCTTCTACATGACCTTCTCCCGGATCAAGGGGTTGAGCGCGGGCGCGGCGCTGCGCCGGCATGGCGCGCGTAACGCGGCGATCCCGATCGCCACCTTCGCGGCCCTGCAATTCGCCTATGTCGTCGACGGCTTCGTCGTGGTCGAAACCCTGTTCAACTATCCAGGGCTTGGCGAACTGCTGGTGAAGGCCTTGCTGGCGCGCGACGTGCCGATCATCATGGGGGCCAGCTTGATGATCGGGCTCGCTTTCGCCTTGATCATGCTGGCGGCGGACCTGGCCTGCGCGGCTTTGGACCCCAGACGAACCGTGGCGGAGCAGGCGTGACCGCGTCCGCCCTGACCCATGCTCGACCGCGACCCTGGTCGCGGCGGATCGGCCTTGGCCTCGTCGGCGCGATGGGTCTGTTCGCCCTGCTCGGCCCTTGGCTCGTCGGAGAGGACCCGACCGCTCAGGATCTGATCAAGGCGCTCGCCCCCCCACGTCTCGATCATCCGTTGGGCGTCGATCACCTCGGCCGCGACGTGCTGTCGCGCGCCGCCCATGGCGCGGCGCGATCGCTGGGGTTGGCGGTGGTCTGCGTCGGCGCCGCCTCAGGGGTTGGCGTCGTTCTGGGCTTGATTGCAGCCTATGGACGAGGCTGGATCGACGTGGCGCTGATGCGACTCGCCGACCTGACCATGGCCTTTCCCGGCATCTTGCTGGCCTTGCTGCTGGCGGGTCTCATGGGCGGCGGGGTGTTGCCGATGCTCGTGGGAATCAAACTGACGCTCTGGCCGCAATTCGCGAGGATGAGCCGCGCCGTGGCGATCGGCGTGCTGCGGGAGGATCACGTGGAGGCGGCGGAGCTGGCTGGATTCGACAAAATCGCCATCCTTCGTCGGCATGTCCTTCCGCCGGTGCTGCGCCAGACCATGAGCCTGACGACGCTGGGCTTCGGCGCGGCGATTCTCTCGATTTCCTCGCTGGGATTTCTGGGGCTGGGCCTGCAGCCGCCCACGCCGGAATGGGGCGGCATGATCAGCGAGATGCTCCCCTATCTTTCTGAAGCGCCGACCCAGATGGCGACGCCCTGCCTCGCCATCTTCCTTTCGGTGCTGGGCTTCACGTTGCTCGGCCAATCCTTCGTTGAAACCGCCTCCCGGACGGGATCCCCATGACGACGACCGCGATCAAGCTTGAGGCGATGACCATTCGCGACGCGCGGGGCGAGGCGATCGTCGAACAGCTCGATCTCGCCGTCTCGGTCGGCCGACCGCTCGTCATCATCGGCGAAACCGGAAGCGGCAAGAGCCTGATCGCCCAGGCGATCCTGGGCCTGTTGCCCGGGGGGTTCGCCGCCTCCGGCGCGATCATGATCGGGCGGAACCCGCCGATCGACGCCGGCGACAGGGCCGCGCTCCAACGGCTGTGGGCCCGGGAGGTGATGCTCCTGCCGCAGGAGCCGCGCGCCGCGCTGGATCCGACCATGCGGGTCGGCAGGCAATTGGGCGAGGCCGCCGGTCCGTCCGCCCCCACCCCGACGGACGTCTTGGCGGCGGTCGGCCTGTCGGCGGAG
>JBMLRS010000679.1:0-2057 GCA_049240905.1 Elsteraceae bacterium | reverse complement strand
TGGTTCGGCTGGGACGGCGGGCAGGATTCGCTGTGGGCGATGAGCCTGCGGCCGCTGCTGGACCGAAAGGAGCTGGCCGCCGATCCGGCGAGCGTCAGCGCGCTGCTGCGCTCGGACGAGACGCTTGGCCGGTGCTACGCCGCCGCCTTCGGCCGCCCCAGCGAGGCCGCCTCGCCGGACGCGCTGATGGTCGATCTCGCCAAGGCGCTGGCGGCCTTCCAGGAGACGTTGGTCAGCCGGCCCAGCGCGTTCGACGCCTTCCGCGACGCGCTCGCGGCCGGCGCCCCGACCAATTACCCGCTCGCCGCGCAGCGCGGCCTGCGGCTGTTCATCGGCGCGGGAAACTGCGCGCTGTGCCATCTGGGGCCGACCTTCAGCAATGGCGAGTTCCACGACGTCGGCGTCCCGTTCTTCACCCCCGACGGCGTCGATTCCGGTCGCCACGCCGGGATCAAGGCGCTGCGGGCGAGCCCCTACACCCTGCTCGGCCGCTGGAACGACGACCCGGTCCGAGCCAGCGGCCAGCAAACGCAGCTGCTGGATCCGCAACACCGGAATTTCGGCGAGTTCCGCACCCCGTCCCTGCGCAACGTCGCGCGGACCGCGCCCTACATGCATGACGGCTCGAAGCGCGACCTGCGCGCCGTCATCCGGCATTATTCGGAAATCGACCCGGACCGGCTTCATGCGGACGGCGAAGCGATCTTGAAGCCGCTCAACCTTTCAGACGCGGCGATCGAGGATCTCGCGGCGTTTCTCGCGTCGCTCGACGACGCCGGACCGACGCCGACGACGATCCCGGCGGAGCAGGCGCCCTGCCGTCCGCCCGCCTAAAAGTGACGCGAAAACAGGCGCGCCGCCCTGCGCCGCTTTTGCAATTGACACGACCGATCGAAATACACTTCTCATCGAGCTTGAATAAGAGCGACGCCCGACTTCGACGAGAGGCCGGCGCGGCGGATCCAACCGGGAGGAACGCATGATTTCACGTCGTCACCTACTACTGTCCGCAGCGGCGATCAGCGGCGGCGCGCTCGGCGTGCTTGACCCGCGCCTGAGCCACGCCCAGGCGATCGACCAACTGCAGTTGTTCGTTCCCGCGGCCCCAGGCGGCGGCTGGGACCAGACCGCGCGGACGGTGGAGCTGGTGCTGAAGGCGGAGAAGCTGGTCGGAACGGTTCAGATCACCAACGTGCCGGGCGCCGGCGGCGCGGTCGGGCTGCCCCAGTTCATCAACAGCTGGCGCGGCCGGCCGAACGCGATGATGGTCGCGGGCATGGTGATGGTCGGCTCCCTGATCGCGAACAAGTCGCCGGTCAAGGTGAGCCAAACAGTGCCGGTGGCGCGCCTGACCGGCGAATTCCTGGTTCTGGTCGTGCCCGAATCCTCGCCGATCAAGAACGCGCAGGATTTCGCGGCGGCGTTGAAGGCCGATCCGTCCAAAGTGTCGGTCGCGGGCGGCTCCGCCGGCGGGTCGGACCACATCCTGCTGGGCATGATCGGCAAGGCGGTCGGCGTGCCGGCGAGCAAGCTGAGCTACGTCGCCTACGCCGGCGGCGGCCCGGCCCAGGCGGCCCTGCTGGGCGCGCATGTCGCGGCCGGCATCTCCGGCTATGGCGAATTCGCGGAGCAGATCAAGGCGGGCAAGCTGCGCGCCATCGCGATCTCCGCCGACAAGCGCCAGCCGGGCATCGACGTGCCCACCCTCAAGGAGCAGGGCGTCGACGTCGAGCTGTTCAACTGGCGCGGCCTGTTCGCCCCGCCGGGCACCAGCAAGGAGAAGCGCGACGAGTTGGTCAAATATGTCGAGGCGATGGTCAAGAGCGCGAAGTGGGTCGAAGAGGCGACCAAGCGTGATTGGACCACGATCCTGCTGACCGGCGACGCCTATGCGAAGTTCCTGGATGAAGAAACCGCGCGGATCGAGGGCATCCTGAAGGATCTGGGATTGGCGAGTTGACGGTTCGGCTCGCCAAACCCGAGCTCGCGATAGGGGTTGGGCTGTTCGCCTTCTCGGGGCTGGGGCTTTGGCAGACGCTGTCGATCCCCGTCTCCCC
>JBMLRS010000678.1:0-2772 GCA_049240905.1 Elsteraceae bacterium | reverse complement strand
GTTCTTTTGGCCTCGGCGTGCCGCCCGAGCAAACGCAGCACATTGCCGGTCTGGGCCAATGCAAAACCCATGGACATGGGCCATTGATGACGACATGCCAGGGCCATGCCACGCTCGTCCCGTTCGGGGCCGATCGCGCCCAGCTCGCGCGGCGCTTCGCCGACGCCGCGATCGACCGTCTGACCGGGATGACGCAGGCTCCGGCGCAAGCGGCCGGCGCGCGGATCGCCCAACGCGCCGCCCTCGCGCAAGGGATGGTCTGGCGGGCGCGCGCGCTTGAGTGGGAGGCGGCGATCGGCTCCTTGCGTCGCGCGCAGGTCGCGCCTCAGGCCGCCCCGCCGCCGCCGACGACGACGACGACGACAATGACGAACCGGGTGCAGACCCCGGCGCCGAACAAGCTGCTGGTGGAGGGACGTCACGGTCCTTTGCTGGTCGATTCACGCGACGCCGTCGGGGTCATCATCGCCCGCTACGGCGAATGGGCCGAGGAAGAGTTGAGTCGGCTGATGTCGCTGCTGCGCCCCGGCGACGGCGTGATCGAGGTCGGCGCCCATATCGGATCCATGACCATCGGCTTCGCCAAGGCGGTCGGGCCCACCGGCTTCGTGCATGCGTTCGAACCGCAGAAAGGATTGTTCGGCCTGCTCTGCGCCAACGTCGCGCTGAATGGGCTGGATCAGGTCCAGCCGGTCCAGGCGCTGGTCGGCGCGGAGGCTGGCTGGCGCAGCGTTCCAAAGGCGGCCGACGCGCCCGGCAATCTGGGCGCGGTGAGCTTCCTGGCGGAGAGCCTGACCTCGGTCGGCGGGCCGAACCGGGCCGCGCAGGTCACGTTGGACGCATGGTTCGCGGAACTGGATCGGCTGCGCCTGATCAAGATCGACGTCGAAGGCATGGAAGCGGAGGTGCTGGCCGGCGGGTCGGCGCTGATCCAGCGGCTGCGTCCGATCATCCAGGCCGAATGCACCACCAGCCAAGGCTTCGACGCGCTCGCCCGGTTCGCCGACGAAGCAACCTACGACCTCTATTGGAACGGCTGCCGGGGCTTCTCGCCGGCCAACTTCTTCGCCGAGCGCGAAAACCTGCTGGGGGAGATGGGCGATCTCAATCTTCTGATGCTGCCGCGCGAGAGCGGCGAGCGCCTGGTCCTGCCGCCGGCCTTCGCGTTTGAGGACGCAGGATCGCTCCATCCGGGGATCCTGGGCCCAGGCGTCTGGCCGAAATCGGCCCCGCCGCGCTTGCCGACGGCGATGCTGCCCGATCTCATCGCGCGCGGGATCGGCTCGACCGCCGCGGAGAACGACGAGGATTTCGCCCGCTTTCAGCAGGCCACCGAATCTGTGCGTTTCCTTCGGCAGCATCGCGATCTGATCGAGATGCGGAACTTCGGTTTCGGAGAGCGCGCCTTTCACGCGATGTGGCTGGAGCTGATTCGCGATCGATCGAGCGCGGCGGCCGGCCGGACGCTGGATCTGCTGGAGATCGGGGTGTTCAAGGGGCAGGTGATTTCGCTTTGGGCGTTGATCGGTCGCCTGCTCGGATTGCCGATCGCGATCGACGCGATGGGCCCGCTTTCCGGAGAAGGCCCGACCGATCCGGCGGCTCAAGCGGCGGCCTATCGCTGCGGCGAGGGCAACATCGTGCCTCCGGACGATTATCCCGCGCTGATCGCCGACCTCTTCGCGCGTTGCGCGCTCGACCTAGGCGCGATCCGCTTCCTGCGCGGCATGAGCCAGCAGCCGGAGATCATCGCCGCCGCGAAGCCGGCCTACGACGTCATCTATATCGACGGCGACCACGCCGAAGCGGCCGTGCGCGCGGACATCGCCAACTTCGCGCATCGACTGCGCCCTGGCGGGTTCCTGGTGCTGGACGACGCGGCGCTCTTCCTCGAGGGCGGATTCTGGAAAGGCTTCGAGGGCCCCTCGCGCGCGGCGGAGGATCTGCCGGCGATGGGCTTCAGGAACGTGCTGAACGTGGGGCACAATCGGGTGTTTCAGCGCCTTTGAGCGGGTTTCCGCCGCCCGCGGCCTGGACAAGCGACCCCTGCTCCCCATATTGACGAAATGGACATGACCGACGCGGCGGCCCTCATTTTCTTCGTGCTCGCCTGCTTCTCGGCGGCGCTTCCCGGCGCTTACTTCAGGCCCGGCGAATGGTACGAGAGCCTCGCCAAGCCCTCCTGGCGCCCGCCGAACTGGGTTTTCGGACCGGCCTGGGCGGTGCTGTTCACCACCATCGCGGTTTCCGCCTGGATGGTCTGGCGCAAGTCCGGCGAGGCGGAGGTGACGGTCGCCTTCGTGATCTTCGGGATACAGTTGATCCTGAACGCCGCTTGGTCCTGGTTCTATTTCGGCCTGCGCCGCATAGACCTCGCGATGATCGACATCTCCCTCCTTTGGGTTTCGATCCTGGCGACCATCCTCGCCTTCTATCAGATCGACCCGAACGCCGGGCTTTTGCTGATTCCTTATCTTTGCTGGGTCAGCTTCGCCTCCGCGCTGAATTTCTCGACCTGGCGGCTGAACCCGCGCGCCGCCTGAGTTGGCGCGTTTTCGGCTTTTCAGACTTCAGAGCAATCCGCAAACGGGCTAATCCTTGCCGCGCGGCTCCGAGTGCCAAACGAGATGCTCCAGCACCTCGGCGGTGCGGGCGACGGAAGACCGAACGCTTTCCAGCATCTCCGCCATGCGGTCAGGCTCTTCGACGTCGGTGATCTCCAAGGCGGCGAGCTGCGCGTTCTCGATGATCGAAGACATCAAGCCGCGATAA
>JBMLRS010000677.1:0-3278 GCA_049240905.1 Elsteraceae bacterium | reverse complement strand
GCGGTCTTGCCGGTCTGGCGGTCGCCGATGATCAGCTCGCGCTGGCCGCGGCCGACCGGCACCAGGCTGTCGATCGCCTTGAGGCCGGTCTGCATCGGCTCGGACACGGACTTCCGCGGAATGATGCCCGGGGCCTTCACTTCAACGCGGGTGCGGGTCACGTCGGTCAGCGGGCCGCGACCGTCGATCGGGTTGCCGAGACCGTCGACCACGCGGCCCAAGAGGCCCCGGCCAACGGCGACGTCGACGATCGACTTCGTGCGGGTGACGGTGTCGCCTTCGCGGATTTCCTTGTCGTCGCCGAAGATCACGCAGCCGACGTTGTCGGACTCGAGATTGAGGGCCATGCCCTTGATCCCGTTGGTGAATTCGACCATCTCGCCGGCCTGAACCTGGTCAAGCCCATAGACGCGGGCGATCCCGTCGCCGACCGAGAGAACCTGCCCGACCTCGGCGACTTCCGCGGCGACGCCGAAATTGGCGATCTGCTGCTTCAGGATGGCCGATACTTCGGCGGCACGGATATCCATTAACCCACTCCCTTCATCGCGAGCTGAAGCCGCATGAGCTTGGTCTTCAGCGAGCCGTCAAACAGAACTGATCCGACCCGGACGACCAGGCCGCCGATCAGCGATTCATCCACACGCGCGTCGACCACGACTTTCGCCCCGGCCTTGCGCTTCAACGCTTCCGTCAATTTCGCGCGCTGCGCGTCCGACAGCGGACGGGCGGACACGATATGCGCCACCACCTCGCCGCGCTTGGTCGCCAGCTGCTCCAGGAACGCGCCGCCGACGTCGACCAGCGCGTTGAGGCGGCGGTTGGAGGCCAGCACGCCCACGAACTGACGGGTCAGCGGGTCGGCCTTCATATCGTCCATCACCGCGTTCATCGCGGCCATCTGCTGGTCGCGGTCGATCACCACGCCGCGCAGGATGCGGCGCAGATCTTCCAGTTCGCTCGCCAGGGCGCGCAGGGCGCGCAAATCATTGGCGACGGAGTCCAGCTTGCCTTGCTCATCAGCCAGATCATACAGGGCGCTGGCGTACCGAGCCGCCAAACCACCGGATACTTTGCTGCTTGCCGCCACTCCTGGCTCCCTAAGTCAGGCCAAAGACCGCTCCAGGGGCGACCGTCGGTCGCCGCGTCTTGAGCGGTCGAAACACAAGAATTGATCCACGGGCCGACAGGCTGCCGGTCCGAAGCCGCTGTCTGGTAACACAGGACTTTGGGGTGCGCAACACGGCGGTCGCCGGTAATGACGATCCGCGTCGATTAATCCGCCGCCCCCTCCGTAGAGCGCCGGATTTGGTATACCTAGACGGGGACGCCCTGCGGCGCGCGCTGAACCTCAGGCGGGCTGTAACGTAAATTACTCCGGACTTGATTCTCGCAGCCTTTCTAAGGCACAAGACTGTCCAACAGCCGTCGGACCCGACGCGCTACCTCTTTCGGTGCTTCTGGCAATGGTCAATTTCTTTATCGAACGACCGATCTTCGCGTCGGTGATCGCGCTCATCATGGTGTTGGTCGGCGCGATCGCGGCGACGCTTCTGCCAGTCGCGCAATTTCCGCCGATCGCCCCGCCGCAGATCGCCGTGACCGCCAACTACGCCGGCGCGAGCGCGCAAATTGTCGCGGACACCGTGACGACCCCGTTGGAGCAGCAGATCAACGGCGTGGAGGGGATGACTTATATGTCGTCCTACAGCGCCAACGACGGCACCACGGCGATCACCGTCACGTTCGACATCGGCTATTCGCTGAACACGGCGGCGGTGGACGTGCAGAACCGCGTCGACCGGGCCAAGCCGATCCTGCCCGACGTGGTCACCAAGACCGGCGTCACCACGGCCAAGCGCCAGCCCAGCATCATGCTGGTGGTCGCGCTCTATTCGCCCAACGACAGCCAGGACCAGGTCTTCATCTCCAACTACGCCGCCCTGCGCGTGGTCGACGCGCTCAAGCGCGTGCCCGGCGTCGGCGACGCGCAGATCTTCGGCGAGAAGCGCTACTCCATCCGCGTCTGGCTGAACCCTGAGCGTCTGGCGCGGCTCAACCTGACCGCCGCCGACGTGCAGCGCGCGATCCAGGAGCAGAACACCCAGGTCGCCGCCGGCAAGCTCGGCCAGTCGCCCGCGCCCAAGGGCCAGGCCTTCGAATTCCAGATCAACGCCCAGGGCCGCCTGACCGATCCGGCGGAGTTCGAGAACATCATCGTGCGCGCCGCCCCCGGCGCCGCCGCCGTGCGGCTGAAGGACGTGGCGCGGGTCGAACTCGGCTCGCAGGATTATGGCTCGGCCGCCTTTTTCAGCGGCAAGCCCACGGTCGGCATCGGCATCTATCAACTGCCCTCGGCCAACGCGCTGTCCACCGCCAACGCGATCCGCAAGGCGATGGATCAGATGAAGACCCAGTTCCCGCCTGGGCTGGACTATGCGATCCCCTATGACACGACCAAGTTCGTCGACGCCGCGATCGACGAGGTGATCACCACGCTGGCGGAGGCGATGATCCTCGTTTTCGTCGTGGTGTTCGTGTTCCTGCAAAGCTGGCGCACGACCCTGATCGCCGCGATCACCGTGCCGGTCTCGCTGATCGGCACCTTCGCGATCATGCTGGTCCTTGGCTTCAGCATCAACATGCTCAGCCTGTTGGGCATGGTCTTGGCGATCGGCCTCGTGGTCGACGACGCGATCGTGGTGGTGGAGAACGTAGAACGACAATTGGAGAACGGCCTTTCTCCCTTGAAAGCCGCGAAAGTGGCGATGGCGGAGGTGACGGGGCCGATCATCGCCACCAGCCTCGTGCTGATGGCCGTGTTCGTGCCGGTCGCCTTCATCCCCGGCCTCAGCGGCCGTCTCTATAATCAGTTCGCGCTGACCATCGCGGTCTCGGTCGGCCTGTCCACCATCAACTCGCTGACCCTCAGCCCGGCGCTCTGCGCGGTGCTGCTGCGCCATGTCGCCGACGAGGACCGCAACGTCGCCGCCCGCTGGTTCAACAATGGCTTCCGCAAGCTGGCTTTGGGCTATGAGAGCTCGGTCAAGGTGATGTCGCGGTTCTGGCCGGTCATGCTGGCGCTGTTCGCCGGCGCGATCGTCGCGACCTTGTTCCTGCTGCAGGGCCGGCCGTCCTCCTTCCTGCCGGAGGAGGATCAGGGCTACTTCTTCGCCGTGATCAACGGGCCGGACGGCGCCTCGACCGAGCGCACGCAGGCGGTCGCGCTGAAGACCGCCGAGATTCTGGGCAAGCAGTCCGAGGTGGAGGCGACCTTC
>JBMLRS010000676.1:0-2183 GCA_049240905.1 Elsteraceae bacterium | reverse complement strand
AGCGAGATCTGCGCCGGCATCTTGCCGAAGAACTGGGTGTAGAAGATCTTGGCGCCGATGAAGACCAGCACGCCGGACAGGGCGTATTTCAGGTACTTGAAGCGGTGGATCATGGCGGCCAGCGCGAAGTAGAGCGCGCGCAGGCCAAGGATCGCGAAGATGTTGGAGGTGTAGACGATGAAGGCGTCGGTGGTGATCGCGAAGATCGCCGGCACGCTGTCCACCGCGAACACCACGTCCGCCAGTTCGACCAGGATCAGGGCCAGCAGCAAGGGGGTGGCGTGCAGCACCGGCTTGCCGCCGGGGGTGATCGGCTTGCGCACGGTGAAATCATGCCCGTGCAGTTCGTCGGTGACGCGCATGCGCTTGCGCAGAAACTTCAGGATCGCGTTATCGCCGATCGAGGAGGTCTCGTGATCCGCGGCGAACAGCATCTTCACGCCGGTGAAGATCAGGAAGGCGCCGAAGATGTAGAGGATCCAGGCGAACTGGGTCACGAGGGCCGCGCCCACGCCGATCATGATGCCGCGCAGCAGGATGACGCCGAGGATGCCCCAGAACAGCACGCGGTGCTGATAGAGCCGGGGGATCGCGAAATAGGTGAAAATCAGCGATATGACGAAGACGTTGTCGAGCGCCAGCGTCTTCTCCACGAAAAATCCGGTGAAGAAGTTCAGTCCGGACTCCTCGCCCAGATACCACCAGACCCAGACGCCGAAGGCCATCGCGATCGCGATGTAGCCGGCGGAGAGAACCAAGCTCTCGCGCACGCCGATCTCGCGCTCCTCTTTATGGAGCACGCCCAGGTCGAAGACCAAAAGGGCGACGACGATGCTCATGAAGACGAGCCACAGCCAGATCGGCTTTCCAAGAAAGTCGGCCGCCAGGCCCATCATCAAACCGTCCATTGGTTCCTCCAAAAATGCGCAAGCCCGCAAATGGCGAGGACACCGGGAAATTCAATCTTTCCCTGAGTCAATTTGTTATGCGTCAAGATGACTGGGCTCCAAACCTGCGACATATCGGCGCCAGGCCCGGCGGAACAGATCGCCGGCGGCGGCCGCGAAGGCCGCGCCGTCGCACACCAGACCGTTCGCCAGGCGCGGCCGCAATTCCCGTCGGTAATGGTCCAGGCGGTCCGGGTCGTTGGCGAGCGCGACGGCGAGCGCGATCCACGCCTCCGGGGTCTCGGCCGTAAGGTCCGGAAACCCGGCCGCCATGACATGGCAGTAGGCGTGGCGGCCCGCCGCCGTCGCCCCGTTCAGCGCCACAACCGGCGCGCCCATCCACAGCGCCTCCAGCGTGGTGACGCCGCCGCCGAAGGGCTGGCAATCGAGCGCGACGTCGACGTCGTTGTAGCGCGCCATCATCTCAACCTGCGGGGAGATGCCTTCGAAGATCAGCCGCTCGGGCGCGATCCCCTCCGCCGCGAACAGCTGGTCGAGCCGGGCGCGGCTCAAGGGATCGTCGATCCAGCGATATTTCAGCAGCAGCTTCGAGGTCGGAACCGCGCGCAGGACCTGCGCCCATTGCGCGGCCAGCGGGGCGTTGATCTTGCCGGGATTGTTGAAGCAGCCGAAGGTGACGAAGCCGTTGCGCCGACAGGGCGTCGGCCCCACGGCCGGCGCGGTCTTTGGCGGCAGATAGACGACATAGCCGTTGGGCATGCGCAGGATCGCCTCGCTGTACCAGGGCTCCTCGCCCGGCCGCACTTGCCAGCGGTCGGACAGCAGATAATCCATCGCCTGAAGCCCGGTCGTGCCGGGATAGCCCGCCCAGGCGATCTGCAGCGGCGCGACGCGCTCGGCGAAGGCGACCAGACGGTTCTGGCCGGAATGGCCGGCCAGATCGAAAGCGACGTCGATCCCGTCCGCGCGCATCTGCTGCAACAGGCGATCGTCCGACCAGCCGGCGGTGTCGATCACCCGATCGGCGGGAATCCGGTCATAGCCCGCGCCGGGCTCGGGGCGGAAAATGTCGAGATACCAGATGACCTCGAACTGGCTGCGGTCGAAATGCGGCAGCGCCGCCCCGGTCAGGTAGGTGACGGGATGCAGCCCCCAATGAGGCGCGACGAAGCCCAGCTTCAGCCGTCGATCGGGATCGCGGTCGACGGTGATCGGCGGGCGGCGGCCGGCGACCCGCGCCTCGACCGCGCTTCGCCATTCCAGGTGAGCCTGGAG
>JBMLRS010000675.1:0-3047 GCA_049240905.1 Elsteraceae bacterium | reverse complement strand
GATCCCAGGGTTTGATGCGGTTATAGAGGGAGAAGTCGTGGCGCCCGTCGACCAACCGCAGATACTCCTGGCCCGCGCAGTTCAGCGGGAAGCTGCCGGCGAATTGTTTGCGCCGCTCCTCCAGCACGCCGCGCTGTGGCTGCGGGAAATAGCGCGCGCTCAGAGCGCCCACCATGTCCGACAAAGCGGGGCTCTTGCGCAAGCTGCGCCGCTCGCCGCGCCACCAGACGCCGGCGCCCTGCTCCGCCATCGCGGTTTCCTGCGACAGCGGGTCATGAATCCAGCCGGCGACCGTCTCGCCCTTGCGCACCAGCGCTACGATCACGGCGATCAAGGGATTGGCGCGGGCGAAATTGGAGGTGCCGTCCACGGGATCGATCACCCAGACCGGCTCGTCGCCGTCGAGCCGATCCTGCACGCTTTCGTCCATGGAGACGGCTTCTTCACCAACCACGATCGAGCCCGGCAAGAGCTTGGGCAGAAGATCGGTCAACCGCTCCTCCATCGCGAGATCGGCGACGGTGACCAGATCGTTCGGCCCCTTCTCCTTGATCTCCGACTTCTCGAGCTTTCCAAAACGAGGGGCGATCTCCGCCGCCGCAGCGTCCGCGATCGCCTCGGCGACCTTCCGCATATCGATCAAGAGGCGGCCCCTATCGCGAAATCGCGCCGGAATCGGGCCAGATCCGGCGGATCAAGCGCGACCGTGACATGGGCGATCTCGTCTCTGTCGTCGCGCTCCAGCACTTCCCCGCGCGCATAGAGCCAGGCGAGGGCGCGGCCGTCGCTGAGATTGATGTCCAGATCCAGGATCATGCGCTGGGAGGAGAAGAACTGATCGATCTTGGCGACCAGATCCTCGCAACCGAAACCGGTGAGCGCGGAGATTGGAACCGCCTTGCCTTCGTCGAGCGTCTTGGCCCGCGCCAGCACGGCGTCCAGATGCTCGCCCTCCAGCCCGTCGATCTTGTTCCAGACCTCCATGGCGCTGTCCTTCAACCGATCGGCGACGCCAAGCTCGGTCAGCACCGCCGCCACGTCCTCGGCCTGTGAGGAGCTGTCCGGGTGGGCGATGTCGCGGACATGCAGGATCAGATCCGCCTCCAGCACCTCTTCCAGGGTCGCGCGGAAGGCCGCGACCAGCTGCGTCGGCAGATCGGAGATGAAACCCACCGTATCGGACAGGATGATCCGCCGGCCGGACGGCAGCCGCACGCCGCGCATGGTCGGATCCAGCGTGGCGAACAGCATGTCCTGCGCCAGCACGCCGCTGTCGGTCAGCCGGTTGAACAAGGTGGATTTGCCGGCGTTGGTGTATCCCACCAGCGCCACGATCGGATAAGGCACGCGTTTGCGCGCCCCGCGATGCAGCGCGCGGGTGCGCTGCACTTCGGTCAGCTCCCGCTTCAGCTTGGCGATGCGGTCGCCGATCAGGCGGCGGTCCATCTCCAGCTGGCTTTCGCCGGGACCGCCTAGGAAGCCGAAGCCGCCGCGCTGGCGTTCGAGGTGGGTCCAGGACCGCACCAATCGGCTGCGCTGATAGGTTAGCGCCGCCAGTTCCACCTGCAGGCGGCCTTCATGCGTGCGGGCCCGCGCGCCAAAGATCTCCAGGATCAGGCCGGTGCGGTCGATCACTTTGGCTTCCAGCGCTTTCTCGAGATTGCGCTGCTGAACCGGGGTCAGCGCGCCGTCGACGACGACCACGCCGATGCCGAGATCATGGACGATCCCATGAAGCCGCTCGAGATGGCCGGTTCCGATGAGGGTCGCCGGGCGGGTCTTGCGAAGGGTCAACGCCTCCGCGTGGCGCACTTCGAGATCAATCGAGACCGCCAGGCCAACGGCTTCCTGCACCAGCGCGTCGATATCGCGCACGGCGCCTTGACCCGGGCTCGCCGCATTGGGCGATCCGGGCAAGACGGGATGAATGACGAGGGCTGCGCCCGTCGAAGCGTTCGGAGCGGCGGTCAGTCCTCGCCCTCCTTCACGCCTTCGAACAGCTGGATCGGCATGGAAGGCATGATGGTCGAGATCGCGTGCTTATACACCAGCTGGGAATGTGAATCCCGGCGCAGCAGCACGGAAAAATTGTCAAACCAGGTCACGATGCCCTGGAGCTTGACGCCGTTGACTAGAAAGATCGTCACGGGAGTTTTGGTCTTGCGGATCGTGTTCAGGAACACATCCTGGACGCTTTGCGTTTTTTCGTTGGACATCATGCATCTCGCATTTGTTGGCTTCCGCTTGGGAGGCCCGCCCGATCACAGCAATCTGAAATCGAGCATGTGGCGCCGCCGAACTATAAATTGGGAAGCATCTGTTATTTTACCAGTGCAATACCCTGATGTAGCGCGTCGGTAAACTGCAGCAGATCAGAAAACCGACGGAACGGCGGCGATCGTGAGTAATCGTCGCCATGCCCGTCGCCGATCAGGATGGGCAGGCAGCCGCTACGCAAGGCGCATTCCATGTCGATCGCCGTGTCGCCGACGAACCAGACGTCGGGGCCGGGTTCTATCCCCAAAGGGGCCAGCGCCATCTCGATCACCGCGGGATCCGGCTTGTCCGCCGCAGCGTCCCCCGCGCCGACCAGAATGACAAAATGCTGCGTCCAACCCAGATGCTCGGCCTCCCGACGCAGAAAGCGGCCGGTCTTGTTGCTGACCACCGCCTGCGCGATCCCCTCGCCCGCGACGCGCGCCACCAGATCGCCCGCGCCCGGCAATGCCGAAAGATTCAGCAGATGACGCGCTTCGAAGGCGGCGCGAAACCGTTCCGCCGCTTCCATCGCTCGCGCGCCAAACAGCTCGGGGAAGGAATCTCGGATGGATTTCCGCGCGCGTTGGCGCGTCTCCGCCAAGGTCCATTCCGGCAGGCCGAAATGGACGAAGGTCTCGTTCAGCGCGGCGGCGATCGTCGCAAAACTATCGACCAGGGTCTGATCCCAATCATACAGGATCGCCGCCGGCGGCTTGCCGGTGACCCCAATCACGCGGCCTGCTTGGGCAGTTCGGCCATGAAGTGATCGTATAGTTCGCGCAGTCGAC
>JBMLRS010000674.1:0-5028 GCA_049240905.1 Elsteraceae bacterium | reverse complement strand
CGCGGTTGTACCAGGAGCGGTCGAACAGCACCATTTCACCGGCCGCGGGCAGATGGGAGACGTAGCGCTGGAAATACCATTGCGTCCGCTCGCGCTCGTTCGGCGCAGGCAACGCCGCGACCCGGCAGACGCGGGGGTTGAGCCGCTGGGTGATGCGCTTGATCACCCCGCCCTTGCCGGCGGCGTCGCGCCCCTCGAACAGCACGACGACCTTCAGCTTCTGATGCTGCACCCAGTCCTGCAGGCGGACCAGCTCGCTTTGCAGCTGGAACAGCTCGGAGAAATACGTCCGGCGCTGGACCGTGCTGGGCTCCTCCTGGTCGGACATGCCGTCCATCATCTGGGCGAGGCGGCGATCGTCGAACTCCAACTCCAGCTCCTCGTCGAAGCTGTCAGCCACCTCATCCAGAATGCGCTGACGCAGCTTCGACGCGTCCTGCTGATCGGTCATGCCCTTGTCTCCCTTGCCGTCGCTGACGCGGCATTCTCAGGATCCGGGGGCTAAGGGCAAATTGTGGTTTTATGTCGACGGATTCGCTCAAGCCCGCGCCAGCTTCATCCGGCTGACTCCCGCCTGCAGGGCCTGCCAGAACAGGATCACCAGCCCGATCGCCATGATGGTCGAGACCAGGCCGTTGGAGAAGAACACGCCCAGACTGCCTTGGGAGATGAGCAGGGATTGGCGGAACGCCTCCTCGGCCTTGTCGCCGAGGACGATCGCCAGCACCATCGGGGCGAGCGGATATTGGCATTTCTTCAGCACATAGCCGATCACGCCGAACACCATCATCAGCGCCACGTCGAAGGTGGAGTTGTGCACGGTGTAGGCCCCGATCGCGCAGAGCACCAGGATCACCGGGGCGATGATGCTGAAGGGGATGCGCAGAATGGCGGCGAACAGCGGCACGCAGGTCAGCACGATCACCAGGCCGACCAGATTGCCCAGATACATCGAGGCGATCAGGCCCCAGACGAACTCCTTCTGCTCCACGAACAGCAGCGGGCCCGGCTGCAGACCCCAGATCAGCAAGCCGCCCAGCAGCACCGCCGCGGTCGGCGAGCCCGGCACGCCGAGGGACAGCATGGGCAACAAGGCGGCGGTGCCGGCGGCGTGAGCCGCGGTTTCCGGCGCCACCACGCCCTCGATCTCGCCCTTGCCGAACTTCGAGCCGTTCTTCGACATGCGCTTGGCGACGCCATAGCCCATGAAGGAGGCGGGCGTTGCCCCGGCGGGCGAGACGCCCATCCAGCAGCCGATCACGGAGGAGGTGAGCGAGGTCTTCCAATAGCGCGGCAGCTCCTTCCAGGTCTGCAGCACGACCCTGGCCTTGATCCCCGCCGCCTTGCCGCGGAAGGAGAGGCCCTCCTCCATGGTCAGCAGGATCTCGCCGATGCCGAACAGGCCGATCACCGCGATCAGGAAGTCGAAGCCGTTCAGCATCTCGGTGAAGCCGAAGGTCAGACGCAGATTGCCAGTCACGCTGTCGAGGCCCACCGAGGCCAGCGCGAATCCCACCATCATCGCCGCCAGGGTCTTGAAGGCCGGCTCCTTGCCCATGCCGACGAAGCTGCAGAAGGCCAGAAAGAAGACGGCGAATTTCTCCGCCGGGCCGAACTGCAGGGCGAATTTCGCCACCAGCGGCGCGGACAGCGTGATCACGATTACCGCGAACAGCGCGCCGACGAAGGAGGAGGTGAAGGCGGCGGTCAGCGCTTCGCCGGCTTTGCCCTGCTGCGCCATCGGATGGCCGTCGAAGGTGGTCGCGACCGACCAGGGCTCGCCCGGTATGTTGAACAGCACGGAGGTGATCGCCCCGCCATAGAGCGCGCCCCAATAGATGCAGGACAAAAGGATGATCGCCGAGGTTGGCGACATCGAAAAGGTGAGCGGCAGCAGGATCGCCACCCCATTGGCCCCGCCCAGCCCCGGCAGCACGCCGATCAGCACGCCCAGCAGAATGCCGACGCACATCAACAGGATGTTCTGCGGCTCCATGACCACGGCGAAGCCGTGAAACAGATTGGCGATTTCTTCCATGATGGTCAGTCCGTCGGCTACAGGCCGATCAGTTCCTCGATCGGGCCCTTGGGCAACGGCACCAGGAACCAGGTTTCAAACACGAGATAGAGCGCGATCATCACGGGGATCGCGACCATGAGCGCGACATGCGGCCGATATCCGCCCAGCCGCGCCATGAAGAAGGCGATCAGAATGACCGAGGCGAGATAGACCCCCAGATAAGGGATCAGGAGCACATAGACCGTGGTCGGCCAGCCGACGCTCCAGACCTGGGACAGCTCCGGCCAGGTGGCGAAGATTCGCGCCCGGGCGATCCCTCGCGCGCCGATCAGATTGATCAGGCTGGAGACGATGATCGCCAGCCCGACATAGAAGGGGAAGAAGCCGGACTTCGGCCCCTCCGCCCCCCAGCCGACGCCGACCTGCAAACTGCCGATCACCACGATCGCCCCGACCAGACCGAAGGCGATCGCGACCCCGGTCTCCAGGCCTCGTTGGGTCGGCGCCTCGCGGCCGTCACGCTCCAAAAACGCCATGGGATCAGTTCGTGAGTGCCAGGAAGCCGGCTTCCTGCATCAAGTGACGGTGGCGCTTCTCCTCCGCCTCCACCCACTTCGCGTAGTCCGCCCCGGTCATGAAGGTCTGATTGAAGGCGCCGTCCTGCATCAGCTGCGCCCATTCCGGCGTCGCGCGCACCTTCTTCATCAGCTCGACATAGTACTCGACCTGCTCCTTCGTGGCCCCCGGCCCCATGAAGATCCCGCGCATCATCAGGTACTCGACGTCCAGCCCCTGGCTGCGGCAGGTCGGGATGTCGGCCCAGGCCAAGTCGCCGACCACTTTGGTCGGGTAGTTCAGCTTCTCCTTGTCAAACACGCAGAGGGGGCGCAGTTGGCCGGCGCGCCATTGCGCCACGGCCTCGATCGGGTTGTTGACGGTGGAGTCGACATGCTTGCCGACCAGTTGCACGGCCACTTCGCCGCCGCCCTTGTAGGGGATGTAGGTGAGCTTGGTCCCGGTCGCCTTCTCCAGCGCGACCGTGATGATCTGGTCCTCCTGCTTGGAGCCTGTGCCGCCCATCTTGAACTGGCCGGGGTTCGACTCCTTCAGCGCCTTGACGTAGTCTGCGGTGGTTCGATAGGGCGACTCAGCGTTGACCCACAGCACGAACTCGTCCAGCGCGAGCATCGCCACCGGCGTCAGGTCGCGCCAATTGAACGGCACCCCGGTCGCCAGCGGCGTGGTGAACAGGTTCGACAGGGTGATCACCAGCTTGTGCGGGTTGCCGCGCGACGCCTTCATGTCCAGAAAGCCCTCGGCGCCCGCGCCGCCAGACTTGTTGACCACCACGACCGGCGTCGGGTTCAGGTTGTGCTTGGAGATGATCCCCTGGATCACCCGAGCCATCTGATCGGCGCCGCCGCCCGTGCCGGCCGGCACGATGAACTCGATCGGCCGCGACGGCTTCCAGGCGGCCTGAGCCTCCGCCGCCATCGTCGCCGCCATCGACACGCCAAGACAAAGCCCTAGAAACAATCGAGTCATTGAACGTCGCCTCCTTGAGAGAAGAACGACGTACTCTCACAGGAACAAGCAATGTCTCAACCATTATTTCACTTTTTGCGCGAAGATTCTTGTTAAGTCTTCACATACAAGTATTACAAAGTGACATCTCTTGTCTGTAAAGATCTTTACAGAAGCGCGAGCGCCTCCTGTTCCATCCTTGTCCGGGTCGAGAAACCGCCGCTTGCGGGTCGCGGCGCAGCCCGCGGATAGGGGCGAGCGCCGCAGAGGTCGCCACCTAGACGAACGTCCCAAAAGGCCGTGCGATCCGGGTCGTCTTGGGGCGCCGCGCGAGCTCGCGATACTAGTTTCTGCATAAGCGAAATCTTAGCCTAAAGCCGCTCAACTGAAGAAAAACACACACCATAGTGTGAATGTCATTTCCTTCGATTATGCGGCAAGCTTAGGTAATCATATTATTTTTGTAAAATAATCTAACAGAAAGCCATGCGGTGCGCAGAACCCTCCTCTGGCTGATTCTCGCGCTAAGTCTCTGTGGGGCGGCGCTGACGACGGTTGCGGCGTTCTATTTGCTGGAATCTTCCGACCGGGAGGCGGAGGCCCGCTTCTCCTTGGCGGCCGATCGCGTGACGCGCAGCCTCAGCAATCGCATGATCCAATATGAGCAGGGCCTGCGCTCCGCAGCCGCGCTGTTCACGGCGGTCGAGCGGGTGGACCGCGTGGCGTTCGGGCGGTTCATCGCGGGTCTGAACATTCGGGAGCGGTTTCCGGGCATCCAAGCGATGGGTCTGGCGGCTTGGATCCCGGCCGAGGAGCGCGAGGCGCATGTCCGCGCGGTTCGGCGCGACGATCTGCCCAGCTATGACATTCGGCCGGTGGGGGCGCGCGAGACCTACCTGCCGATCTTGTTCAACGAGCCCTACGAAGGCCGCAACCGCACGGTGGTCGGCTTCGACATGATGAGCGAGCCGGTCCGGCGGGCGGCGATCACGCGCGCGGCGCGGCTGGACGAGCCTTCGATCAGCGGGATGGTGGTGCTGGCTGGGGAGGTCGTCACCGACCGCACGCCCGGTTTCGTTTACTATGCGCCGGCCTATAACGCGGCGGGAGAACTGAAAGGCATGGTGTTCGCGCCCTTCCGGGTGAAGGACCTGATCGAGGCCGTGATGGCGCAGTCCGCGCCGCCGGGGCTGTCGATCGAGCTGAAGGATGGGGCCGACACGCTCTACGCCTCTCCCAATCGCGGCTCGCTTTACGCCCTGTCGAAAGACATTCCGATTGCGGGCCGGACCTGGCGCGCGACCCTCTACGGCGACGCGCGGTTCCAGTCGTCGGCCGATCGCCAGCGGGTCTGGATCATCGTCGGAGCCGGAGTTGCGATCACCTCGGCGCTTATCGGCATGCTGATCGCTTTGGTGCGCAGCCGGATCGCCGAGAACCGCTTTCGGATCTTCGCCGATCTCGGCTCCGACTGGGTGTGGGAG
>JBMLRS010000673.1:0-3752 GCA_049240905.1 Elsteraceae bacterium | reverse complement strand
CTCCCCGCCGCCGGGGCGAACCAGGCCGGCCGCGCGCAGGCTGGAGAGCAGGCCGATGGCGTGGGCGTCGTTGGCTGAGAACACGCCGTCGACCTTAGAGAGCTGGGCGAGGGCGCCGGCGCCGGCCAGAGGCGTGCGATCCAGGATAAGGCGGGTCGGCGGCTCCAGGCCCGCTTCCGCCGACTGATCGCGGAAGCCCGCCCAGCGCCGGGCGGCGCGTCGGTCGTCGCCGCCGATGAAAGCCAGATTCCGGCGTCCCTGCGCGATCATGTGGCGGGCGACGGCGACGCCGGCGGCGTAGTTGTCGAAGCCGGCGGCGGCGTCGATCGGATCCATCGGCAGGTCCCAGGTTTCGACCACGGGGATGCGCGCCTGGCGCAACAGCCGCGCGCCATGTTCCGTCGCCGGCGACCCCACCATCACCAGCCCCTCGGGTCGCCGCGCCAGCAGGGCGGACAGCATGCGATCCTCCCGCGCGTCGTCATAGCCGGACTGCGCGAGGATCACGGAATAGCCCAGCGGCTCCAGCTTGTCGGAGAGCCCCTGCACGGTGTCCGCAAAGATCGAATTTGCGATGGTCGGCACCAGCACGCCGATCGATTGGGTGCGCGCGCTGGCCAGGGAACCAGCCACCAGATTGGGCACATAGCCCAGGTCGCGCATGGCTGCCTCCACCCGTTCGCGCGTCTTCGGGGCCACGAGATCCGGCAGCCGCACCACCCGGCTGACCGTGATCGCGGAGACGCCGGCGCGCGCCGCCACCTGCGCCAGCGTCGGGGGCGAGGTCGGGGCGTCAGGACCGAGAGCGGGCGGAACGATCAAGGGCATAACCCGGGATTAGCGAAATCGGCGCCGACATGCAGGATTGGAATTGCCGAACTGGAAATGACAGCGCTACCATACGGCAACAGGAGGAACTTGCGATGATTTCCGATCAGGATGCGCGCGATTACAAACGCGACGGCGTGATCGTCGTGCCGGAGGTGCTGGGGCCGGATCTGCTGGCCGCGCTGCGCGCGAAGATCAAGGAACTGACCGCCGCCGCCAGCGCGGTGACCGAGCATACAGAGGTCTATGATCTGGAGCCGGGTCATACGCCCGCCGATCCGCGCGTCCGCCGGATCAAGACCCCGCACAACGTCGATCCCCTGTTCTACGAGATCGTGCGTCAGCCGCAGGTGATCGAGATCCTGAAGAAGCTGATCGGGCCCAATCTTCGCCTGCACGGCTCCAAGCTGAACATGAAGTCCGCGCGCTACGGCTCCCCGGTGGAGTGGCATCAGGACTGGGCGTTCTATCCGCACACCAACGACGACATTCTGGCGATCGGTCTGCTGCTCGACGACACGGATCTCACCAACGGACCGATTCTGGTGACGCCCAGCACCCACCAGGGCGAGGTCTGGAACCATCACGGCGCGGACGGCCGCTTCGCCGGCATGATCGATCCCGACCTGATCCAGCCGGAGATCAAACGCGCGCAGCCCTGCATGGGCAAGGCGGGCGGCATGTCCTTCCATCATGTCCGCGCGCTGCATGGCTCTGCGCTCAACACCTCCGACCGTCAGCGCAACCTGCTGTTGTTCGAGGTCGCGGCGAGCGACGCCTGGCCCCTGGCCGGCGTGAAGGATTTTCAGGAGTTCGACAGCCGCCTGCTGGCCGGCCCCTCCACCATCACCCCGCGCGTGACGCCGGTTCCCGTGCGCATGCCGTTGCCGCCGCCGGTGCGGCAGGGTTCGATCTACGAGACGCAATCGATCTCCACCAAGACCTACTTCACGCGCGCGGCCTGACCGATGGCGAGACAACTGAAACTGCTTCAGTCGCTCTGGGCGATGGAGCGTCGGCGCGCGGACGCGCCGGAATGGCCGCTGCGCACGCAGTTGGAGATGATCCGCGACGCCGGCTTCGACGGGGCGGGCGTCCGTTTCGTCGATCCGGCCTACGCCACGGAAGTGACCAGTTTCCTGCGCGATCACGGGATGATCTGGCAGGCCCAGTGCTATCCGACCTGCGTTGACGATCTGAAGCCGGTGCTGGAGCTGGTCGCCAAGCTGGGGGCGGATCACGTCAACCTTCAACCCAACGTGCGGCCCTACCATCTGCATGACTGCATCCCGCTGCTGGAGGGATGGCGCCGGCTGGGGGAGCAGGCCGGCGTCGCCGTTCATGTCGAGACGCATCGCGACCGGATGACCACGGATCTTTTCTTCACCCTGCAGCTGCTGGATTGCTTCCCGGACCTGCGTTTCACCGCCGATCTGTCGCATTACCTAGTTGGGCGCGAGTTCGCCTGGCCGGTGGACGACGTGAACCATGCGATGATTCATCGCATCCTCGACAACACATGGGGAGTACACGGCAGGGTTGCAAGTCGCGAGCAGGTTCAGGTGTCGCTGACTTTCCCCCAACATCAGAATTGGGTCGGCCTGTTCATGGGTTGGTGGGAATATGGGATACGCTCCTGGCGCAAGCGGGCCGGACCGGACGCGGTCTTCACCTTCCTGTGCGAACTGGGGCCGCCGCCCTACGCCATCACTGGCCCAGATGGCTTCGAACTGTCCGATCGCTGGGCGGAATCCCTGCTGATGAAGGACATGATCCGCGATCTCTGGGCGAAGATCGAGGCGGCGTAGCGAACGCCTGACGGGCGCGTCTGGATTCTGGCGACCAAGTGATTATATTAATTCTAAGTATCGTTCGCAAAACTATGAGTGCGTCACATCATGAAGACCGCAGCCCTATCCATACTCGCTGAAGTGGAGAAGGCCAGCGTCAAACGGGACGTCGCCGCGCTGCTGGCCTGGCGTCACCGTCGCTTGATCGAGGGAGTGAGACGACTCCGGCGCTGGCTCAAGGTCTAACGCTTTCGTTCCCGCGAAAACGGCTCCGCCTGACGTCGAAAATTTTTTGTGGGCCACTATTGAAGGGGAGTTTTGCCTCTCCTAGCTATGCGTCCTGAACATGTCAGATATGCGTTTTTGCCCTAGCTGGCCGTCGGACCGACGCGCCCGACGGCGGGCTCATGTCTGGCGATCGGGCTCATCCGAGCCGAACAACCGAGAGGGAACGCCCATCATGGTCCAGACACCAAAGACCCCATCTTCCGTTGGCCGCCGAGGCTTTCTGGCCGGCGCCGCCGTTGTTGGCGCGGCGGCCGCGAGCAGCCTTCCCGCGCCGGCGATCGCCAGCGGCGCGATCGAACTCCGGATGGTCACCTCCTGGCCGAAGGGCCTGCCCGGGGCCGGCGTCGGCGCTGAGCGTCTGGCGCGGACCATCGAGGAAATGTCTGGCGATCGCCTGAAGATCAAAGTGTTCGCGGCCGGCGAGCTGGTGCCCACGCTGAAATGCATGGACGCGGTGATGGACGGCACGGCCGACATGGGCCACGACGCCTCGTTCTACCATCACGGCAAGAACCCGGCGTTCTCGGTCTTCTTCGCGGTGCCCTTCGGCATGACCGCGCAGGAGCAGGCCGCCTGGATGTATCACGGCGGCGGCTGGCAGCTGTGGGACGAGCTGAACCAGAAGTTCGGCATCATCGCCTTCCCGGCCGGCCAGACCGCGACCCAGTCCTTCGGCTGGTTCAAGAAAGAAATCAATTCGATGGCCGACTTCAAGGGCCTGAAGATGCGCATCCCCGGCCTGGGCGGCGACCTGCTGAAGCGCGTCGGCGGCTCCGCGGTGCTGCTGCCGGCCGGCGAAATCTTCTCGGCTCTGCAGTCGGGCGCGATCGACGCGGCGGAGTTCAT
>JBMLRS010000672.1:0-5503 GCA_049240905.1 Elsteraceae bacterium | reverse complement strand
TGACACTCGGATTATATTTCCCCATTATCGCGGGCGCTGGTCTGACTGGGGCCGATTTTTGTCGCTACACCGCGAACAACATCGATGAGTCAGCGCCGACGCCCTGATGTTTTCGGAGAAACGCATGCGTAAGTTCTGGCGACCGGTCCGCTCCACATTCTTCGCCGCGACCGTAACCGCCGCGGCGTTCTTCGCCTTCGCGCCGGCCGCCGTCGCGCAGGACGGGCTCGCCCGCTTCGAGAGCCAGATAAGACCCAAAATGCCGCCTGGAGCCCTCTCCTACGGGGCCAGCTCCGCGCTGGGGCCTAGCGGCTTCATCCTGCGCGACGCGGTGATCCAGGCGCCAGCGGACAAGCCGGGTGAGAAGCCGCCGGCGCCCGTGCGGATCAAGACGATCACGGTGGAGGATGTGGATCTCGACAAGCTGGCGAAGGATGAAGCGCCGACCTTCGCCAAGTTGCGGCTTGAGGGGATCGAAGTCGCGCTCGACGGATTGACCGACAAAGACCTGCGCGCCGGCCTCGGCGTCGAGAAGCTGGTGATCGACGCCGCGCTCGACTACCGCTACGAAGTCGCCCGCTCGCTCGTCACGCTCAGCAAACTCGAGATCGACCTCCATGGGTTGGGTCGATTCGAACTCAGCATGGTCCTGGATGGCGTGACCGAAGCGTCGATCGCCAACCCTGACTCAGCGAAGGATGCAATCAGCCTCCGCACTGGCAGCCTCGTGTTCACCGACGCCTCGCTGCTCGCCAAGACGGCGCCGATGATCGCGGCGGAAACCGGCTTGTCCGTGCCGGCGATGATCGAAGTGGCGATCGTCGGATTGGACGCCTTCGCCCCCTCGCCGACCCCCGAGACCAAGAGCGTGATCGACGCCCTCGCCGGCTTTCTTACTGACTATGCGAAGCCGAAGGGCCCGCTCAGGATCGCCGTGAACCCGCCGAGCACCACAACCTCCGCGCAGATCGAAAAGCTGGCGGATGCGAACGCGATGGTCGCGGCCGCTGGCCTTACCGTTTCCTACGCCGGCGCGCGCGTCGGCGGCGCTGCGCCAGCGACCAGCCAAACCAAGCCGACCGCCGCGACGCCCGGCCCCGCCGGCGACTGCAAGTCCGGCGCGCGCTTCTTCGCCTTCCAGGAAGGCGCTTGGCATGCGGCGACCGCCCGTGAGTCAACCGCGTCGAACCGCTGCATCGTGAGAATGGACGACGGCAGCGCCGACGACGTGGTGGTGCCGATGAATCGGCTGATCTCCTGGAGCCTCGACGGTCCGGGACAACCGGTGACCGCCTGCAGGCCCGGCGACGCGGTGCTGGGCGAGACCGACGGCATCTGGTATCCGGCCCGGGTGAAAAAAGGCCAATCTCCGGCGGGGCGTTGCGCGCTCACCTATGACGGAATGGATTCCAGCGAGGACGACGTGTTGCCGTTGAAGCGGGTGCGCACCCTTCGCTAGCGCGTTTTCGACTTAGCCTGAATCGCGTAATGCCGAAACCGCGCTATCTTTCATGAGGTTCTGAACAAGATCGGTTTCGACGTTAGCCGATCTTGTTCTAGCGTCGGCTCAGAATGGCGTCGATTTCAGCGGCCAGGGCTGCGATCTCCTGGCCGGCCGCGCCGTTCGGCTCCGTCTCCGCCACGCCGGAGCCAAGGGCGAGCGCTGCGGCCAGAGCTGTGCGATTGCCCAGCGAGTTCGCGGCGATCGGAGCGCCAAGCTCATGCGCAGCGGCGATCACCGCCGCCGCCGTTTTGGAGCGCGCCGGCACGCGGTTCAACACCAGCAGAACCGGGCGCTTCTCATCCGCAGCCAGCTTCAAGGTGGGATTGATCGCCCAAAGATCCATCACGCTGGGCTGAATCGGCGCCAAGACCAGATTCGCCGCCCGCACGGCGATCCGCGCTTCGGTTTCGGCGTGGGGGGCGCTGTCGACGAGAACCCGATCATGAGACTTCGCCAGCTTCTCGATCTCGGAAGAGGCGCGCCAGCCAGAAACGGTTGAGACCGCGAGATGCGGATCGGGCGCGCCCAGCCGATTGGCCCGAGCGGCGCCCCAGGCCGTCACCGATCCTTGCGGGTCGACGTCGACCAAGGCCACCTTCAACCCCGCCCTAGCCCAATGCACCGCCAAGTGGATCGCCAAAGTCGTCTTGCCCGCGCCGCCTTTCTGCTGGGCCACCGTCAGCACCGATCCCGCCATCAGCCGCTCCTTCGAATCCAACGGATAACTTGTACGCAGAGATCGTGACCTAAGGACCGCT
This sequence comes from Elsteraceae bacterium, assembly GCA_049240905.1. Classification (GTDB taxonomy): domain Bacteria; phylum Pseudomonadota; class Alphaproteobacteria; order Elsterales; family Elsteraceae; genus JBMLRS01. The sequence continues at coordinate 3,241 of JBMLRS010000672.1, read as the reverse complement.
CCCGCGCTATCTTCTCGTTATGGCAGTCCTTCAATCAGAACCGGCCTCTATCGCGGAAGCGGCGGGGCATATCAAAGCGCATGGTCTCGTCGGGATGCCGACCGAGACCGTGTACGGCCTGGCGTGCGACGCCACCTCCGACCGGGCGGTCGCCTCGCTCTATGAGCTTAAGGAAAGACCTCGCTTCAACCCATTGATTCTTCATGTTTCCTCCTTGGCGATGGCGGAGACTTTCGCGGTCTTCGACCGACGGGCGCGGTATCTGGCGCAACGCAATTGGCCAGGCCCGCTCACCTTGGTGCTGCCGTTGAAGAAGGGCGCGGCCGTGTCCCGCCTCGCCCTCGCCGGTCTGGAGACGGTCGCCGTGCGGATGCCGGATCATGACGTGGCGCGCAAACTGATCGCGGCGGCCGGCGTTCCGCTGGCCGCGCCAAGCGCGAACAAGTCGGGCTTTCTTAGCCCCACTCTGGCGGCCCATGTGCAAGCGAGCTTCGGGCCGCAACTGGCGATCATCCTGGATGGAGGCGCTTGTCCGATCGGCGTCGAGTCGACGATCGTCGATCTGACGGGGGACGAACCGATCCTGCTGCGTCCCGGCGCGGTGACGCGGGAGACGATCTCGGCCGCCATCGGCGCGGTCGGCTCTCCGCCGCCGGGCGCGAAGCCGACTGCGCCGGGCATGACCCTCGCCCACTACGCGCCCCGCATCCCCTTGCGCCTTGATGATCGCGATCCAAGGCCTGGCGAGGCGCTGCTGGCGTTTGGAGCCGCCCCGCCGCAAGGGTTCGAGACCATGCTGAACCTCAGCGAGTCGGAAGATCTGACCGAGGCGGCGGCCAACCTCTTCGCCTATCTGCATGAGTTGGACCAACCACCTCACACTGGAATCGCCGTGATGCGCGTGCCCGAAAAGGGCCTTGGCGTCGCGATCAACGATCGTTTGCGCCGCGCCGCCGCTGGCTCGCGTTGAAATTGGAGCCTGGCATGGCCGTCATCATCCCAACCTCGACCTATCCCACCGTCACGGCCGAGCAGATCGCCGGCCTCGCCGCGATCGTCGGCGAAAAGAACGTGATCACCGAAACCGACGCGCTTGACCCCTATCTGCGGGAATGGCGCGGCCTGTTCCGCGGGGCCGCCTCGGTGGTCGCGCGGCCGGAGACCACGCAGGAAACCGCCGCTTTGGTGCGGTACTGCGTCGCGCAAGGCCTGCCGATCGTCCCCCAGGGCGGCAACACGGGCCTGTGCGGCGGCGCCGTCTCCGCGTCGGGCATGGTGATCCTCAATCTTGGCCGGATGAACAAGATCCGGAACGTGGACCCGCTGACCTACACGATGACGGTGGAGGCCGGTTGCGTGCTGCAGGATCTCCAAGCCGTGGCCTCGGATCACGACCGACTCTTCCCCCTGAGCCTCGCGGCGGAAGGCAGTTGCCAGATCGGCGGCAATCTTTCGACCAACGCCGGCGGCACGGCCGTGCTGCGCTACGGCAACACGCGCGATCTGGTGCTGGGGCTGGAGGTGGTGCTGCCGGACGGCCAAATCTGGGAGGGTCTGCGTCGCCTGCGCAAGGACAACACCGGCTATGACCTGAAGCATCTGTTTCTGGGCGGCGAAGGCACGTTGGGGATCATCACCGCCGTCGTCTTGAAGCTGTTTCCAAAGCCAAGGCAAACCGCGACCGCGCTGGTCGCCGTGCGCGACGCCCACGCCGCGACCGAATTGCTGTCGCGCGCTCGCGGCGAGACCGGCGACGCGGTCACCGCCTTCGAACTGATGAACCGCACCAGCCTCGCCATGGTCTGGAAGCATCTGGCCGACGCGGTCGACCCGATCGGCCAGGATTATCAAGACTATGTGCTGATCGAACTGACCTCCGCCCGACAGGGGAACGATCTGGTCGAAGCGCTGGAGAACTGCCTCGCGAACGCGGTGGAGGCCGAGTTGGTGATCGACGCCGCGATCGCGCAGAACGACGCGCAGTCCAAGGCTTTCTGGCGGCTGCGGGAGGCAGTGCCCGACGTGCAGAAGTTCGAGGGCGGCAGCATCAAGCATGACGTCTCCGTCCCCGTCTCACGCATCGCGGACTTCATCGTAGAGGCCACCAAGCGGGTCGAATCCTTCATGCCCGGCGTGCGCGTCGTCTCCTTCGGTCATGTCGGCGACGGCAACGTCCACTTCAACCTCACCCAACCGGTGGGCATGGACCGCGACGCCTATATGAATAAATGGAATGAATTCAATAAGATCGTCCACGATCTCGCCATGTCGATGGAAGGAAGCTTCAGCGCCGAGCATGGCGTCGGGCAATTGAAGCTGAGCGACATGCGGCGCTTTAAATCACCGACGGAACTCGATTTAATGCGACGCGTGAAAGCCGCTTTCGACCCCTTGAACCTCATGAACCCCGGCAAAGTCGTGCCGCCCGCCGTCGGCGATGTGCCCGAACAGTCCGGACAGGTCCATTCATCATGACCTACGCCGCCCAGACCGAACCTCTCAAGTTCCTCCTCCATCACGTGATCGGGCTTGAGGGCCTGTTGGCCGCCGGCCATAGCGGCGCGGATCCGGCCGACGTGGACGCCGTGCTCGAGGAGGCTGGCCGCTTGGCGGTCGATGTTTTGTCGCCGTTGGACGCGATCGGCGACAAGACTGGAGCGAAGCTGGAGAACGGCGTGGTCACCACCGTTCCTGGCTGGGTGGACGCTTATCGAAGCTTCGCGGAAGGCGGATGGGTCGGCGTCGCCGCCGATCCCGAGCATGGAGGACAAGGCTTGCCGCTCGCCGTCGCCAGCGCGGTGACGGAGTTGTGGAGTTCGGCGAACATGGCCTTTGGCCTGTGCCCGATGCTGTCGCAGGCGGCGATCGAAGTGCTGGAGGCCTATGGCTCCCCGGCGCAGAAGGCGAAGTACCTCGCCCCGCTGGTCGAAGGCCGCTGGACCGGCACCATGAACCTGACCGAACCCCAGGCGGGATCGGATCTGTCCGCCGTCCGCGCCAAGGCGACGCCGGAAAACGGCCATTACCGGATCAGCGGACAGAAAATTTACATCACCTACGGCGAACATGACATGACGCCGAACATCCTGCATCTGGTGCTGGCGCGCCTGCCGGATGGGCCGCCCGGCATCAAGGGCATCTCGCTGTTCCTTGTCCCGAAGTTCCTGGTGAACGACGCGGGCGAGATCGGCGCGCGGAACGACATCCGCTGCGCCGGGATCGAGCATAAGCTCGGCATTCA